>NZ_JBYTBE010000008.1:0-79023 GCF_058788955.1 Roseateles sp. FW301-B2 | reverse complement strand
AATTCCCCGCCGCGCGGGGTCGCCGCGCGCCCGCGGCGCCAGCCGCACCGGCTGCGCTTCGCCTTGCAGCGCCCTGGCGCGCAGCTGCCCGCAGCCGCCATCCACGTCCTGACCGGCCGAGTCGCGCAGCTTGGTGAGCACGCCGCGCTGGTGCAGCTCAGCCGCGATGGCGCGCGCCCGCTCCCAGCTGGGGCGCTGGAAGGGCAGCTCGGGCACGCTGTTGTAGGGAATCATGTTGAGGATGCCGTACTTGCCCTTGAGCAGGCGCACGATGCCATCGAGCTCGTCGGGGCCATCGTTGATGCCTTCCAGCAAGGTCCATTGGTACTGGATCGGGTAGCCGCTGCTGCGCGCATAGTGCTCGCCGGCCGCCACCAACTCCTCGGGCGTGAGGCGCGGCGCGCGCGGCAGCAGGCGCTCGCGCAGCGCCGCCTTGCTGGTATGCAGCGAGAGCGCCAGCGCGGGTTTGACCACGCCTTGCGGCAAGCGCTCGAAGGCGCGCGGGTCGCCCACCGTGGAGAACACCAGGTTCTTGTGGCCGATATTGCCCAGCGTGCCCATCAGCTCGATGGCCTCCAGCACGTTGTCGAGGTTGTGCGAGGGCTCGCCCATGCCCATGAACACCACCTTCTTGACCGGCCGCTGCGTGCGCGCCAGCACCAGCTGGGCCAGCATCTCGCCGCTCGTGAGCTGGCGCAGCAGGCCGTCGCGCCCGGTCATGCAGAACTGGCAGCCCACCGCGCAACCCACCTGACTGGAGACGCACAGGCCCTCGCGCGGCAGCAGCACGCTTTCTACCGTCTGGCCATCGGCCAGGCCCACCAGCAGGCGCGCCGAACCGTCCTCGCCCGGGTGGCTGGAGACCAGCCTTGCCAGGCCCTGCAGCTCGGCATCCAGGGCGGGCAGGGCCTCGCGCAGGCGCAGCGGCAGAAAGTCCTCCAGCTTGCGGCGCCCGGCCTCATGGCCGCGGCCCAGCAGCCAGTCGCGCAGCACGCGCTGCTCGTGTTGGGGGTTGGCGCCCAGCGCGCGCAGGCGCTGGCGGAAGCTGCTGATTTGCATGGGGGGCGAAGTTTAGCCCTGCAGGGTGCGCCTGATCAGGCCTGGCAGCTCTTCCAGCGTGTTCTGCTTTTGCAGCACTGCGCGCGCGCCGACGCGCTGGGCCCCGGCCAGCAGCTCGTCGGTGATGAAGCCCGAGCTGATCAGCACCGGCAGGCCCGGGCGCAACTCGGCCACCAGTTCGGCCACCTCCAGGCCGGACATCTCGGGCATGTTGAAGTCGGTGATGAAGAGGTCCACGCCCTGCGCCTGGTCGGCCAGCAGGGTCAGCGCCTCGCCCGCCTGCTGGCAGCAGCTGACGCGGTAGCCGGCGCGCTTGAGCAGGCGCTCCACCATCAGCAGCATCACCTCGTCGTCGTCGAGGTAGAGCACATGCTCCTGGCCGCCACCATCCAGCACCGCGGCCTGGGAGCTGGGGGCCTCGTAATCGGCGGCCACCTCGTCCACCAGGGGCAGCAGAATGTGGAAGGTGGTGCCCTGGCCGAGCTGGCTGTCCACCGTGATGGCACCCTGGTGCGCGGCCACGATGCCATGCACCACCGCCAGACCCAGGCCGGTGCCCTGGCCCACCGGCTTGGTGGTGAAGAAGGGCTCGAAGATGCGCGCCTGCAGTTCCTCCGACATGCCGACGCCGGTGTCGGCCACCCACAGATGGGCGTAGTCGCCGCGCGGCAGCTGCGACAGGCGCGCATCGGCGTTGCCGCCCAGGTGCAGGCGCGCGCAGCCGACCGTGAGGCGCCCGGTGCTGCCCACCAGCGCGTGCCAGCCGTTGGTGCAGAGATTCATCAGCACCTGTTGCAGCTGGGTGGCATCGGCCGCGACCACCAGGGGCTCGTCGCTGAGCTGGGCGTCCAGGGCCACGCGGGCGGGCAGCGTGGCGCGCAGCAGGCTGAGGGTCTCCGCCACGATCGGGCGCAAGGGCTGGGCCAGCATCTGGTGCGGCTGGCGCCGGCTGAAGGCGAGGATTTGCTGCACCAGGCCGCGCGCGCGCACCGCCGCCTTGTTGATCTCGTCCAGGAAGCCGCGCACCGGATGGCTCTTGGGCACGTCCTGGCGCGCCATGCCCACATTGCCCAGGATGGCCGCGAGGATGTTGTTGAAGTCGTGCGCGATGCCGCCGGCCAGCGTGCCGATGGCCTCCATCTTCTGCGCCTCGCGCAGCTGCAGCTCCAGCTGGCGCAGCCGGCCCTCGGCGGCGCGTTGCTGGGTCACGTCCACCGGCGAGAAGATCAGGATGCGGCCCTCGTCGGACTCGAACACCTGGGCCGAGACCACGCAGCGCATGAATTCGCCGCGCTGGTTCACCAGCGTCACCTCGTACTCGCTGAGGCGGCCGTCGCGGTCCAGCAGCTCCAGATAGGGCTGGCGGTCCGCATAGTCGGCCCAGATGCCCAGCTGCAGCGGCGTGCGGCCGATGAAGTCCTCGGCCCGGTAAGCGAACAGCGTCAGAAAGGCCTCGTTGGCCTCGATGAAGCAATCGTCGGCCAGCCGCACCAGCGCCAGCGGCACGGGCGAATGCTGGAAGATGTTGGCGAACTTGGCCTGGCTCTGCTTGAGCGAGATGCGCGAGCTTTCGAGCCGACGGATATGGCGCAGCAGGAAGAAGCTCAGCAGGCCCACGAACAGCAGCATGGCGGCGCCGAAGGCGATGCGGTCGCGGCTGCGGATATGCCAGCCCGCCAGCACCTCGTCCATCGCACGCGCATAGATGGCGGTGAGCGGATAGCCCTCCACCTTCTTGTAGAAATACAGGCGCGGCGTGCGGCCCTCCTCGTCGAGGAAGTTGCTGCCCTCGAACATGCCTTCCTCGTCGGCGCCGCGCAGCCGCGCGAAGGTGGGCGAGGCCGAGACATCCAGACCCACATAACTGTCCTTGTGCGGGGTGCGCACGATCAGAAAACCCTCGTGCGACAGCAGCGAGACGAGGGCGTGGCTGTCTTCGGCGATGTGGCGGTAGAACTTGCTGAAATAGGCCACGCTGATGTCGGTGCTCAGCACGCCGTGGTACTCGCCGTCCGCGCTGGCGTAGTTGCGCGCCAGCGGCAGGATCAGCTCGCCGTCGTAGTAGCGCGGGAAGGGCCGGCCCAGCACCGGCGCCGATTGCAGCGGGTGCTTGAGCAGGTAGCCGATGTAGCCGCGGTCGTCGGCGTCGGTCTGGTAGGCCGGGTAGTCGGTCGTGCTGACCGCGGCCGCGCCCTGGGTGTTGACGAACTGGAAGGAGGTGAGGATGCGGTTGAAGGGCTGGGCGCGCGTCAGCACCGAACGTATCAGCGCGTCGCTGGCGGGCTGCTCGCGCCGCTCCAGCTCGATGGCGCGCATCAGTGAGTTGATATTGCCGTCGGCGTCGGTGAGGATCTGCTTGGCATGCTCCTCCAGCAGGCGCACCGCGGTGAGGCCATGCTCGCGCTCGGCCTGCAGCGTCATGGCCTGATCCTGGCGGATCGCCAGCCAGGTCTGCGCCACGATCGCCGCCATCATCAGCGCGGCGAACAACAGCAGCACCAGGCGCGCGCCGCGTGAACCCTCGTTCAGCGATTTCAGCAGGGGCGTCAGGGTCGGCATGCTAGCGATAGATGCCGGTGCCCAGGCACAGCTCGGGCAGCTCGGGCACGCGTTCCACATAGCCGCGCTTGGGCTCCACCTGCTTGGTGATGGGATGCGGCCATTTGTATAGCACCCAGCCCTTGCCCTCCTTGGTGTGGAAGCACAGGCGCACGAATTCGCGGATCAGGTAGAAGCCATCGGCGTCGCGCATCTCGATCATCACCTTGCCGCGGATCTTGGGATTCTTGCCATGCACCGCCTGGAAGCCGTCGGGCGCGACGCTGTAGAGGTAGAGATCGCCATGCGGGTTGATGGCGCTCCGGCTGTTGAAGGGGCTGTCGAGGCGGTTGAACTCGGCGGTGGCCTTGTCCAGGCCGTTGGCCTTCAGATAGGCCTGCGCCTGGCGCAGCAGCGCCAGCGCATCCTCCTCGCTGCTGGCACCCGGCGGCTGCGCGTTCGCGCCGGCCGCCAGCATGGCCAGGGCGAGGGCGCACATCGGCAGTTTCGGCATGGCGTTCACCTGTGGCGTGGCGATTGGGCGAATGGCGGACTCTTTTCCTGGTGTTAACCCTAGTTCCGGCTAAGCTTGCAGGCTTCGCGACTCGCCAGCCTGGCCACCCCATGATGCTATCCGATCACCGTGTGCAAAACAGTCAGTTACGTGGACGCCTGATGTCTGCCGAGGCCGCCGCCGCGCTGATCCCCTCGGGGGCCAATGTGGGTATGAGCGGCTTTACCGGTGCCGGCTATCCCAAGGCCGTGCCGCAGGCGTTGGCGGCCCGCATCGAGCGCGCGGCGGACGCCGGCGAGCCCTTCCGCATCGGCCTGTGGACCGGCGCCTCCACCGCCCCCGAGCTCGACGGCGCGCTGGCGCGCGTGCATGGCGTGCAGATGCGCCTGCCCTACCAGTCCGACCCCACCAGCCGCAAGCAGATCAATGCCGGCGAGATGGAGTACACCGACATCCACCTGAGCCATGTGGCCCAGTATGTCTGGTTCGGCTTTCTGGGCAAGCTGGACGTGGCGGTGATCGAGGTGGCGGGCGTGCTGCCCGATGGCCGCCTGATCCCCTCCACCTCGGTGGGCAACAACAAGACCTGGCTGGACCAGGCCGACAAGATCATTCTCGAGGTCAACTCGCTGCAGAGCCTGGGCCTGGCCGGCATGCACGACATCTACTACGGCACCGAGCTGCCGCCGCGGCGCGTGCCCATCCCGCTCACGCGCGTGTCCGACCGCATCGGCGAGCCCTATCTGCATTGCGATCTCAGCAAGGTGATCGCGGTGGTGGAAACGCGCCAGCCGGATCGCAACTCGGTCTATGCCGAGCCGGACGCCAACTCGCGCGCGATCGCCGCGCACCTGATCGAGTTCTTCCAGCAGGAGATCAAGCTGGGCCGGCTCACGTCCGATCTGCTGCCGCTGCAGTCGGGCGTGGGCAATGTCGCGAACGCCGTGCTGGCCGGCCTCAACGAGGGGCCGTTCGAGCATCTGACCGCCTATACCGAGGTGCTGCAGGACGGCATGCTGGCGATGCTGCAGTCCGGCAAGCTGGCGCGCGCCTCGGCCACCGCGCTCTCGCTGAGCCCGGCGGCGGCCGAGCTGTTCGAGCGCGAGATCGATTTCTTCAGCGAGCGCATCGTGCTGCGGCCGCAGGAGATCAGCAACCACCCCGAGGTGATACGGCGCCTCGGCCTGATCGCGATGAACTCGATGATCGAGGCCGACATCTACGGCAACGTCAACTCCACCCATGTGATGGGCAGCAGCATCATGAACGGCATCGGCGGCTCGGGCGACTTTGCGCGCAACGCCTATATGTCGATCTTCATGACACCGTCCACCGCCAAGGGCGGGGCGATCTCCTGCATCGTGCCGATGGTCTCGCATGTGGACCATACCGAGCACGATGTGCAGATCATCGTCACCGAGCAAGGCCTGGCCGATCTGCGCGGGCTCTCGCCCAAGGAGCGCGCGCGCGTCGTCATCGAGCGCTGCGCCCACCCCGACTACCGGCCCGCGCTGCTGGATTATTTCGAACGGGCCCGGCAGGGTGGTGGCGGCCAGCACACCCCGCATCTGCTCGACGAGGCTCTCGCCTGGCACAGCCGCTATCTGCGCGAAGGGCGCATGCTGCCGTGATTGTTCGCGACCGTCCCTCGGGCCTGCGCCTGTTCCTGGTGGTGCGGGGCTCCATCCTCAAGCAGATCCGCTGGGTGCTGTTGGTGAACGTGCTGGTCGCCGTGGCGGTGACCTGGTCGCATGGCGATCTGTTCAGCCACAAGATCACGCTCACCACCATTCCCTTCACCCTCATCGGCCTGCCGCTGGCGATCTTTCTGGGCTTTCGCAACAACGCCGCCTACGACCGCTACTGGGAGGCGCGCAAGCTCTGGGGCGAGCTGCTGCTGCGCAGCCGCAACCTGGCGCGGCAGACGCTGAGCCTGATCGACCTGCCCGACGGCCCGGCGCCAGATGCGCCGCCGCCGCGCGGCGATCTCGGCGATGTGCGCGTGCGCCTGCTGTACCGCATGATCGCGGTGGCGCAGGCGCTCAAGCACCAGCTGCGCGGCACGCGCGATGTGCAGGGCGAGGTGGCGGCGCTGCTGCGGCCCGAGGATGCGCACCGCGTCGCGGGACTGGCCAATCCGGCCGCGGCCCTGCTGCTGGAGGCGGGCGAAGACCTGCGGCGCTGCCGCCGGGCCGGCCAGCTGGACTCGGTGCGCGCCGCCGCCCTCGACGCCACGCTCTCGGCCATCAGCGCCGCCGCCGCGTCCTGCGAGCGCATCAAGAGCTCGCCGCTGCCCTTCTCCTACACCCTGCTGCTGCACCGCACCGCCTACCTCTACTGCTTTCTGCTGCCCTTCGGCCTGGTGGACAGCATCGGCTTCATGACGCCCTTCGTGGTGGGCATCGTGGCCTACACCTTCTTCGGCCTGGACGCGCTGGGCGACGAGATCGAGGAGCCCTTCGGCCTGCTGCCCAACGACCTGCCGCTGGACGCGATCTGCCGCGGCATCGAGATCGACCTGCGCCAGGCCCTGGGCGAGCGCGATACGCCGCCGCCGCTGCAGCCGGTGGACTATTGCCTGATGTGAGAATCGCCGCATGAGCAATTACGCAACAGGCCTGCAGCCACGCTGCTATGCCCTGGTGCCGGCGGCGGGCGTCGGTGCCCGATCCGGCGCCGCCGGCCCCAAGCAGTACGTCAGCCTGGGCGGCCGGCCCATGATGGCCCACACCCTGGCCGCGCTGCGCCGGGTGCCAGGTCTTGCCGCCACCCTGGTGGTGTTGTCGCCCGAGGACGATCAGTTCGAGACCCTGCTGCCCGAGTTCGAGGGCGAGACGGCCTGGGTGGCGCGCTGCGGTGGCGCCACGCGCGCCGACACCGTGGCCGCCGGCCTGCGCGAGCTGCAGGCGCGCGGCGCCCAGCCGCATGACTGGGTGCTGGTGCACGACGCCGCGCGCTGCCTGCTGCAGCCGGCCTGGGTCGAGCAGCTGATGGCCGCCTGCGCGGGCGACGAGGTGGGCGGCCTGCTGGCCCTGCCGCTGGCCGATACCCTGAAGGCGGAGCAGGGCGGGCGCGTGTCCGCCACGGTGGACCGGCAGGGCAAATGGGCGGCGCAGACGCCACAGATGTTCCGCCTGGGCCTGCTGCAGCCGGCGCTGGCCCATGCCGAGTCGGCCGGCGCGGCCGTCACCGACGAGGCCAGCGCCATCGAGGCCCTCGGCCATCGGCCCCTGCTGGTGGCCAGCAGCCTGGAGAACTTCAAGGTCACCTGGCCGGCGGATTTCGCGCTCGCCGAGCGCCTGCTGCGCAGCCGCGGCTGAATAGCGGCCGAAAAAAAAGCGGCTGTGCCGCCGCTTGAAATTGACCTGGCCCGCCGGCACTTCGCTGTCGATCCCGGGCCCCGGTTTTCTCCTCCTTAGAAGTGCACGCTGAGACCCAGCGAGAACATATTGACGCGGGTGCGCGGGCCTTCGCTGCCGGTCTTGGCGCGCAGCTGGTCCCAGTCGGCATTGAGCGACACGGACTTGCTGATCGCATAGGCAAAGCTGGTGCCCAGCACCGGCTGCACGCTGGACTGGCTGCTGCTGCTGCCGTCGCGCTGTGCCGTACCGCGCGCATAGGCGAGACCCAGCTTGCCCTTGAAGCTGAAGTCGCCGCTGTTGAGCGGCAGCACGCCCAGCAGGGCCACGCCCGAGCTGCGCAGGGTGCCGGCCTGGCCCTGGGCCGCGCCGACCTGGAAGGCCATGGCCTCGAAGCCGAACTGGCCGAAGGCATAGCCGCCGTAGACCTTGCCGCTGAGCTTGGCGCTGCGGTCGCAGGCCAGCGCCTGGTCGCAGCTCAGCTCGTAACGGCTGTAGACGCCCGCATTCGCGCCCGCATAAGGGCCCACCAGCACATCGGCCTCGGCGCGGCTCGTCATGAAGCAGGCCGCGACGATCGCCAGCAGCATGGTCAGGTGGGTTTGCAGTCGTCCGCTCATCTGTGCTCCCTGGCCGCCATGGGCCAACAGGGGCGCAGTGTTGCCGCTGCCGGCCGATCCGGCCAGCGGGCGCTGTGACGAACCGCCTTATGCCCCCGGCGGTACTAGGATTCGATACCAACACACCAGGGGTGAGCAGCGATGAGCGGTCCGGAAATGTTGATGCAGGTGCTGAAGGCCGAGATGCGCGCCGCCGGCGTGACCTACAAGACCCTGGCGCAGCGCCTGGGGATGAGCGAGTCCAGCATCAAGAGGGTGTTCTCGCAGGGTGATATGAGCCTGAGCCGGCTGGCCCAGGTCTGCAAGGCGGTGGGCGTGGCGCTGGAGGACGTGCTGCGCCAGGCCGCCGACGCGGTACCGCAGGCCGATACCCTCACGCTGGCGCAGGAGCGTTCGCTGGTGCAGGACCCGCATCTGCTGCTGGTGGCGATCTGTTGCCTGGGTCATTGGAGCGTGGCGCAGATGCTGGAGACCTACCGGCTCAGCGAGCCGCAGCTGATCGCCTGCCTGGTGAAGCTGGACCGGCTCTCGCTGATCGAGCTCAAGCCGCTCAACCGCTACCGGCTGCGCGTGTCGCTGGCGTTCCGCTGGCAGCCCGACGGGCCGGTGCAGCAGTTCTTCCGCAGCCATGTGGTGGACGACTATTTCGCCGGCCGCTTCGACGGCGCCGGCGAGACCCTGCTGTGCGTGCACGGCCGGCTCTCCGACCCCAGCGCCAAGGGCCTGGTGCAGAAGATCCATCAGCTGGCCGCCGAGCTGGCGCGCCTGCACCAGGACGATCAGCGCCTGCAGCCCGAGGCGCGCGATGGCTTCACCCTGCTGGTGGGCCTGCGCTCCTGGGAGTTCGCCGCCTTCACCGCGATGCGGCGCTAAGTGTCGCGGCACGGCCGCCGCGCTTACCAGATCGGGCCGAGGTAGAGGTAGAGCGAGGCGCCGCCGCCCTTGGTGCCGCCGGCGGCCAGGTAGAAGGGGCCGAAGCGCGTGTCCACCGCCAGGAAGCCACTGCCGGCGAGCTTCAGCTCGCCCAGGCGCGGCAGCGTGCGCTCCGGGCTCACGCCGCCCAGCTCCATCGAGAAACCGGCGCGCACCGCGCCGCCCAGGCCGATCGGCATATGGCCGATGCGGCGCGCCATCACCACGCGCGCGAGCGCGCTGCTGCGGCCGCTGAGCGATTGATCGGCCGTGCCCGAGAGGCGCAGGAAGCCGCCCAGCGGGCTGGTGCTGCCCAGGTCGGTGTGGCTCCACTCACCATACAGATGGCCCGCCCACAGCCCGGCGCGGAAGGCCGCCAGGCCCAGCGCACCGAATTGATGGGCCTGCTGCTCGGCGCGCCGGTAGCGCTGCCATTGCGCGTTCAGCAGCACGCCGCGGCTGGGGAAGCCGAGCGAATCCAGTGTGTCCACGCTGATCTGCGCGAACTGCTGCTGGAAGGTGGCGGTGGACTCGGGCAGGGCCGGGTCGGCCGGGATTTCCACATGCACCGAGCTGCGCGTGCGCGCCACGCCCAGCTCGACCTCGCCCCAGTTGCCCAGATTGCGGCCCAGCGCCAGGCTGGCGCTGCCCGAGCTGGAGGCCAGGCGCAGGGCGCGGCGGCCGTTGTCGAACAGGTCGCTGCCGCCGGCCTGGTAGGCCAGCGTGCCGCTGAGATGCCAGGGCGAGCCGGGGCCCAGCGGCTGCATCAGCTGCGTGCCCAGGCCGCGCTCGGCGCCGATGCGGCCGGTGCTGCGCAGCTCGGCGCCCCAGGCGTTCAGCCAGGTGGCCACATGCATGGCCACCAGCGAGAAGCGATTCGCGTCGGCGAAATTGCTGTAGAGCTCCAGCCCCAGACGCAGGCGGCTGCGCGCCCAGTCGGCCTCGGCCACATGCAGGGTGACATGGCGCTGGCCGTCGCGATCCTGCACCTGGCTGTCGACGCGCTCGAAGTCGCCGCTGCCATAGAGCTGGGCGGCGGCCTTGTTGATCTCGGCCTGGCTGATCGGCTGGCCGGCTTTGAGGTCCAGCTCATTGCGCAAGGCCTCGGGGTTGCTGCGCTGCGTGCCCGCGATGCTGAGGCTGGCCAGCGGCAGGGCCTTGGCGAGGTTGCCGGGGGCGCTGCGGCGCAGCCGTTCCAGCGCCGCATAGGCCTCGGGGCTCAGCGACAGCGCGCGCAGGCGTTCGTGCGCGGCCATGGCGGCGCGCTGGCCGGCGTCCAGCGCCTCGGCCTGGCGCGTGAAGTCCATGAAGCTGAGATTGCCCAGGTCGGGGTCGATCAGCACGTCCTGCGGCTGCAGCTGGCGCAGCGAGCGCTCGACGTTCTGGTTGGTGAGGATCTGCAGCATCTGGTTGGCCACGCCCACCGCGCTGGTGATCTCGCGCGCCTCCAGCAGCGGCGAACCCACGTTCACCGCGATGATCAGCTCGGCCCCCATCTTGCGCGCGATGTCGACGCCCAGATTGCGCACCAGGCCGCCGTCCACCACCGGCCGGCCGTTTACGCGCACCGGCGCGAACACGCCGGGCACCGCCATCGAGGCGCGCATCGCCAGGAACAGCGGTGTGTCCACCATCTCGATCAGCTCGCCATTCAGCAGATCGGTGGCGATGGCGCGAAAGGGCAGGCGCAGCTGGCTGATCGGCTGCTCGGCGATCTCGTCGGGCACCAGGCTTTCGAGCGTGAACTCGAGCGCGCTGTTGCCGGCCGCGGCGGGTGGCAGGCTGGCGCCGCTGGCCCGGCTCAGGCCCAGTTCCAGGCGCGAGGGCAGCAGCTGGTCCTCGATGCGGCGGCGCAGGGTCAGGTCTTGCCGCGGCGGGCGGTCGGCCAGGATGGCGTCCCAGTCGCTGCGCAGCACGAAGTCCTGCAGCTCGGCGGTACTGCGCCCGGAGGCATAGGCGCCGCCCACCACCGCCCCCATGCTGGTGCCCACCACCAGGTCCACCGGCACGCACAGCTCCTCCAGCACCTTGAGCACGCCGATATGCGCCAGCCCGCGGGCGCCGCCGCCCGAGAGCACCAGGCCGATCCTGGGGCGCTCCGGCCGCTCAAGCGCCTCGGGCGGTCCGGGCGGTTCGGCGCGCAGCGGCGCGGCCAGCAGCAGGGTCAGGAGCAGCAGGGGAAGGTGGCGTGGGCGTAAGGTCATGGAGGGCAGGGCGTCGCGGCCGCCACCATAGCGCAGTCCGGCGGCCTTGTTGAGTGCGATAAGCTCAGGGCCTTTGCAAGCAGGCTGAACGCGCCCCATGACATTGCCTCCGACACCAGCTCCACTGCGCATTGGCGAAGGCTGGGATACCCATGCCCTGGTGACCGATCGCCCCCTGATTCTGGGCGGCGTGACGATCCCGCACAGCCACGGCCTGCTGGGCCACTCGGATGCCGATGCGCTGGCCCATGCCATCACCGATGCCCTGCTGGGCGCGGCCGCGCTGGGCGATATCGGCAAGCTCTTTCCCGACACCGCGGCCGAGTTCAAGGGCGCGGACTCGATGGTCTTGCTGGCCGAGGCCTACCGGCGCGTGCGCGCCGAGGGTTGGCTGATCGTCAATCTGGATGCCACCATCGTGGCCCAGGCGCCCAAGATGGCGCCGCATATCCCGGCCATGCGCGCGCGCCTGGCCGAGGTGCTGGGCATCCAGCTGGCGCAAGTCAATGTGAAGGCCAAGACGGCCGAGAAGATGGGGCCGGTGGGCGAGGGCCGCGCGATCGAGGCGCGCGCGGTCTGCCTGCTGAGCGCCGGCTGAGTCCGCTCAGGCGGCGCGACGCAGTCGCAGCACCGTCACCAGGCCGCCATCGCTGGCATTGGCGATGTGCACGAAGCCGCCCAGGCGCTGCACCGATTTCTCCACGATCGCCAGGCCCAGGCCGGCGCCGGTGGCCGAGGTACGCGCGCTGTCGCCGCGGTAGAAGGGCGTGGTCAGGCGCGCCAGCTTGTCCTCGGGCACGCCGGGGCCATGGTCGCGCACCTGCAGCAGGATCTCGCCGCCCTGGGGCTGGGCGCTGATCTCCACCAGCGCCGGCTGACCCTCCTCATGGCCATAGCGGCGCGCGTTCTCGAGCAGGTTCAGCAGCACCCGGCCCAGCTCGGTGTCGTCGGCCCAGACCTTGAGTTCGCGCGGCACCTCGATGCGGATGCGGATCTGGCTCGGATCGCGAAAGCCCTGGGCCTCGCGCTCCACCACGTCGATCAGCGGAAAAGCCTCCAGCGCCAGCTCGGTGGGGCGCGCATAGTCCATGAACTTGCTGATGATGGCGTCGAGCTGGTCGATGTCCTGCGCCATGAACTGGCGCGCCTGCTCGTCGGAGACGCTCATTTCCATTTCCAGGCGCAGCCGCGCCAGCGGCGTGCGCAGATCGTGCGAGATGCCGGCCAGCATCACCGCGCGGTCTTCCTCCAGCTTGGCAAGCTCACGCGCCATGCGGTTGAAGCCCATATTGACCTCGCGGATCTCGCTGGTGCGGGTGGTCTCGTCCAGGCGTGAGTCGTATTCGCCCTCGCGGATGCGGCCGGCCGCCACGCTCAGCTCGCGCAGCGGCTGGTTGATCAGGCGCGCGATCGCCACCGAGCCCAGCAGCGTGGCCATGAAGGCGATCAGCACCCACCACCAGTTGTTGGTGAAGGAGACCGAGAGCGGCTCGGGGCTGGTGCGCAGCCAGAACTGGTCGTCACCGATGCCGAAGCGCACCCACAGGCCGGCGCGCCCGTTCAGGCTGCGTGCCACCACGGTGTTCTGCCCCAGGCGCGCGCGCAGGGCCTGGGCCAGCTGCTTGGCAAAGGGGCTGAGGTCGAAGGCCTGCCATTGGTCGGTGACCTCGGCCACCTCCACCAGCACGTCCTCGCTGGTGAGCGACTTGATCACCGCAACGCGGTTGATGCTGTCGGTATTGGTCAGCGCGATGCGGCTGAGGTTGACCAGGCCGGCCAGCTGGTGCGCCGCCTCGAGCGCGCGCGGCTCGGCCTCCAGCACCTTGAAGGTCTGCTGCCAGGCCAGCACACCGCCGGTGAGCAGAATGGCCAGCAGGGCAAAGGTGCGCCAGAAAAGATTCAGCGCCAGCCGGGGGTGGGGCATCAACTTGCTTCGTCAGGCACGAACACATAGCCCACGCCCCACACCGTCTGGATGTAGCGGGGCTGGGCGGGGTCGGCCTCCAGCAGCTTGCGCAGGCGCGAGATCTGCACGTCCAGGCTGCGGTCGAAGGGCTCGAACTCGCGGCCGCGCGCCAGCTGCGCCAGCTTGTCGCGCGAGAGCGGCTGGCGCGGGTGGCGCACCAGGGCCTTCAGCATCGAGAACTCGCCGGTGGTGAGCGGCAGCGCCTCGCCACCCTTGGAGAGGCGGCGCAGCGCGAGGTCGAACTCGAAGGGCCCGAAGGTCACCGTCATCGGCTCCTTGGAGGGCGCGCCGGGCGCTTCCGGCGGCGGGCGGCGGCGCAGCACCGCGTTGATGCGGGCCAGCAGCTCGCGCGGGTTGAAGGGCTTGGCCAGGTAATCGTCGGCGCCCACCTCCAGGCCGACGATGCGGTCCACCTCCTCAACCTTGGCGGTGAGCATGATGATGGGGGTGTTGTCGTTGCCGCCGCGCAGGCGCCGGCAGATCGACAGGCCGTCCTCGCCGGGCAGCATCAGGTCCAGCACGATCAGGTCCACGGTCTCGCGCGTCAGCTGCTTGTTGAGGGCCTTGCTGTCCTCGGCCAGCAGCACGTCAAAGCCTTCCTGGGTGAGGTAGCGGCGCAGCAGGTCGCGGATGCGGGCGTCGTCGTCCACGACCAGGATGCGATTGGGGCGGGCGTTGCTGCTCATGGCGCGACTCCTGAATTTGTAACAGAGGCATTGTGAGCCGTTTTTTGCCGAGGTCTTGCAGCTCGCAGCAGTCGTTACAGCTTGGTAACACTTGCTTCATCTGGGCCATGGCGGTCAACGGCGGTCAACGGTGGAGAGGGGTCGGGCGCTATGCTGGCTCCGACAGGGCATGCTGCCCGCCAAGGAGGAATATGAACTCGAAGCTTTCCATCGCCGCCACCACCATCACGCTGGCCCTGGCCGCCGGCAGCGCGGCCGCGGCCGAGGCGCCGCGCCGCGACGCCCTCAGCCTGAGTGCCAGCGCCACCGTGGAAGTGCCGCGCGACACGCTCACGGTGCGCTTCGGCATCACCAAGGAGGGCAGCGATGCCGGCCTGGTGCAGAGCCAGCTCAAGCAGGCGCTGGACGCGGCCCTGGCCGAGGCGCGCAAGATCGCCAAGCCCGGCGCGGTGGAGGTGCAGACCGGCAACTTCTCGCTCTATCCGCGCTATGCACCCAAGGGCGGCATCAATGGCTGGCAGGGCTCGGCCGAGCTGCTGGTGGAGGGCAAGGACATGGCCGCGATCGCGCAGCTGACCGGCCGCGTGAGCAGCATGAGCATTGCCAGCGTGGGCTACAGCCTCTCGCGCGAGGCGCGAGAGAAGCAGGAGAGCGACGTGGTGGCGCAGGCGATCGCACGCTACAAGGCCAAGGCGGCCGACTATGCGCGCCAGTTCGGCTACGGCGGCTACCAGATCGGCGAGGTGACGGTGAGCGCCGACAGCAATATGCCGCAGCCCATGGCCGCGCCGATGGCGCGCTTCAAGTCCGCTGCCATGGCCGACGAGGCCCTGCCGGTGGAGGCCGGCAAGGCCAGCGTCAGCGCCACCGTGAGTGGCGTGGTGCTGATGGGGAAGTGAAGCGTTATTGAGCGGTCCAGCCGCCGTCCAGGCTCCAGGCCTGGCCGCGCACATTGGCGGCCGCGTCCGAGCACAGGAAGACGGCCAGTTCGCCGAGCTGCTCGGGCGTGGTGAACTGCAGCGAGGGCTGTTTCTCGGCCAGCAGGCGGCGCTTGGCCTCCGCGTCGTCCACACCGTCGGCGGCGGCGCGTGCGTCCACCTGTTTCTGCACCAGCGGGGTCAGCACCCAGCCGGGGCAGATGGCGTTGACCGTCACCGGGCTGGTGGCGGTCTCCAGCGCCACCGCCTTGGTGAAGCCCACCAGGCCATGCTTGGCCGCCACATAGGCCGATTTCTGCGCGGAGGCCACCAGACCATGCACGGAGGCCAGATTGACGACACGGCCCCAGCCGCGCGCCTTCATGCCGGGCAGGGCCAGGCGGGTGGTGTGGAAGGCCGAGCTGAGGTTGATGGCGATGATGGCGTCCCAGCGCTCGACCGGGAAGTCTTCCACCGGGGCCACATGCTGGATGCCGGCGTTGTTGACGAGGATGTCGCAGCCACCGAACTCGGCATTCACATAGGCCATCATGGCCTCGATCTCGGCCGGCTTGCTCATGTCGGCGCCGTGATAGCCCACCTTTACGCCGAGGGCCGCCACCTGGGCCTTGGGCGCCTCGACATCGCCGAAGCCGTTCAGCACGATACGGGCGCCCTGGCGAGCGAGCGAGAGGGCGATACCCAGGCCGATACCGCTGGTGGAGCCGGTGACGAGGGCGGTCTTGCCATTCAACAACATGAGGATCCTCTGGGCGTTGTTACGATGTCCGTGAAGGATACGAAGTATGGCTGAACCGCTGCTGAAACATGTGCAATGCCTGAGCCCCGCCGGCCTGCACCGCATGGGCTATTGGGAATGGGGCGCGCGCGACAACCCGCGCGTGCTGGTCTGCGTACACGGGCTGTCGCGCCAGGGGCGCGATTTCGATGCCCTGGCCCAGGCGCTGGCGGCGCAGTACCGCGTGATCTGCCCCGATGTGGTGGGGCGCGGCAGTTCCGACTGGCTTGCCAATCCGGCGCTCTACCAGATCCCCACTTACGTGGCCGATATGGTGACCCTGCTGGCGCGCCTGGACGTGGAACAGGTCGACTGGGTGGGCACCTCGATGGGCGGCTTGATCGGCATGGGGCTGGCGGCGCTGCCAGGCAATCCGGTGCGGCGCCTGGTGCTCAACGATGTCGGCCCGGCGATCGAGCCCGATGCGATCAAGCGCATCGGCAGCTACCTGGGCCAGCGCATGGACTTCGCCTCGCTGGAGGAGGGCGCGGCCTATCTGCGCAGCATTTCGGCCGGCTTCGGCCCGCACAGCGAGGCGGCCTGGCTGGCGCTCTCGCGCCCGATGTTCAAACCCGCGGGCAGCGGCGTGCGCCTGCACTACGACCCGCGCATTGCCGAGCCGCTGGCCGCCGTGACGCCGGAACTTGCCGCCGCCGGCGAGGCCATGCTGTGGCGCGCCTATGACGTGTTGCGCTGCCCGACCCTGCTGGTGCGCGGCGCCGACTCGGACCTGCTGTCCGCCGCCACCGCGCAGGCCATGCGCGCGCGCGGCCCCAAGGCCCAGCTGCGTGAGCTGACCGGCGTGGGCCATGCACCGATGCTCAACGACCCCGGGCAGATCGGCCTGCTGAGCGAGTTCCTGTTGGCCGCATGAAGACCGGACTTAGCGCTGTTGCCGAGCATGCGGCACCGATCGTGGCGCTGCTGGATGCCGACGCGCAGGCCGGCCTGCCCCTGGCCCTGCCCAGCAGCCATCCCGACGCCAAGGCCGGCGAATCCAGCCTGCCGGTGCCGCGCGCGCGCGCCTTTGCCGAGCCGCTGCTGAGCGGCCAGCCGCTCGATACCGGCGAAGAGGCGCTGGCCCATGCCGACGGCGTGGCCGCCATCCTGGCGGGCGTGGGCGCCGCGCCGGCGATGCAGGCCGCCGCCTACCTGGTCTATGCGGGCGACTTCCTCAACAAGCCCGAGGAGATCGTCGCCAAGGCCTTCGGCGAGAGCTATGCGAGCCTGGTCACGCACACGCGCAAGCTGGTGCAGATCCAGCGCGCGGCGCGCGAGGCGGTGGTGGGCGAGGAGCAGCTCTCGCAGCAGACCGAGCGCGTGCGCAAGATGCTGCTGGCGTTCTCGCGCGACCTGCGTGTGGTGCTGTTGCGGCTGGCCTCGCGCCTGCAGACGCTGCGTTACTTTGCCGCCAGCAAGCGGGCCTGCCCGCGTGCGCTGGCGGCCGAGTCGCAGCAGGTGTTCGCGCCGCTCGCCAACCGCCTGGGCATCTGGCAGATCAAGTGGGAGATCGAGGATCTCTCCTTCCGCTTCCTCGAGCCCGAGAAATACCGCGAGATCGCCAAGGGCCTGGACGAGAAACGCCTGGAGCGCGAGCAGCATGTGGAGTCCTGCCGGCAGACGCTGCTGACGGGCCTGCAGGGGCAGGGCATCGCGGCCGAGGTGCAGGGGCGGCCCAAACATCTCTACAGCATCTGGAAAAAGATGCAGGGCAAGGACCTGACGCTGGCGCGCGTGTTCGACCTGCGCGCGCTGCGCGTGATCGTGCCTTCGGTGCAGGACTGCTATGCCGCGCTGAGCTATCTGCACGAGCATTACACGCCCATGGCGGGCGAGTTCGACGACTACATCGCCAAGCCCAAGCCGAATGGCTACCAGTCGCTGCACACGGTGGTGGCAGGGGCCGACGGGCGCGTGATGGAGGTGCAGATACGCACGCGCGCCATGCACGAGCATGCCGAGCATGGCGTGGCCGCGCATTGGGCCTACAAGGAGGCCGGCACCAAGGGCTATGCGGGCGTGAGCGCCGCGGGCGAGTTCGAGGAACGCGTGGCCGAGGCGCGCAAGGCGGTGCTGCACCAGCTGCTGGCCTGGGAGCGCGACACCCTGGCGGGCGAGAGCGCGGCGGTGTTCGACGACCGCATCTATGTGTTCACGCCGCAGGCCGCCATCGTCGAGCTGAGCGCCGGGGCCACGCCGATCGATTTCGCCTACGCCCTGCACACGGATCTGGGCCACCGCTGCCGCGGCGCCAAGATCGATGGCGTGATGGTGCCGCTCAACACCGCGCTGAAGAGCGGCCAGACGGTCGAGATCACCGCGCTCAAGGAGGGCGGCCCCTCGCTGGACTGGCTCAACCCCGAGCTGGGCTATCTGCACAGCCAGCGCAGCCGCACCAAGGTGCGCGCCTGGTTCAACGCGCAGGCGCAGGCGCAGACGATTGCCAAGGGCCGCGAGCTGGTGGAGAAGCTGCTGCAGCGCGAGGGCAAGACGGCCATCAAACTGGAGGATCTGGCGGGGCGCCTGGGCTTCAAGCATGCCGACGCCTTGTTCGAGGTCGTGGGCAAGGACGAGTACTCGCTGCGCAATATCGAGCTGCTGCTGCGTCCGCCGGCGCCCGAGCCCGATACCGACGAGATGCTGGCGCAGCGCCGCACCAAGGCCGGCAGCAGCGCGCCCCGGCAGGGGGGTCAGGGAGGTGTGTTGGTGGTGGGCGTCGATTCGCTGCTCACCAATCTGGCGCGTTGCTGCCGGCCCGCGCCGCCCGATGTCATCGCCGGCTATGTGACGCGGGGCAAGGGCGTGGCCATCCATCGCCGCGATTGCAGCAACTTCCGCCAGATGGCGCAGCGCGCGCCCGAGCGCGTGATCGCGGTGGCCTGGGGGGAGGGCGGCGAGAAGAAGGGCCTGCTCTATCCGGTCGACGTGATCGTCGAGGCTTCGGTGCGCGCGGGCCTGCTGCGCGATGTGCTGGAAGTGTTCGCGAAGGAGAAGATGAATGTCACCGCGGTGAACACCCAGTCCGCCAAGGAGCTGCGCGGCGACACCGCCTGGATGAGCTTCACCGTCGAGGTGGCCGACTCGGCCCGCCTGGCCCAGGTGCTGCGTGCGGTGGCCCAGGTGAACGGGGTACGCGGCGCGCGCCGCAAATGAATGCGATGGATGAGTGCATGTTTCTGGACGACTCGAAAATGCGTGCTATACTGCGAAGCTCTTCAGGCGCGTAGCTCAGTTGGTTAGAGCACCACCTTGACATGGTGGGGGTCGTTGGTTCGAATCCAATCGCGCCTACCAAATTTGGTAGGTACACCCTAGTACACGGAAGCCCGGTAACTCAGCGAGTTGCCGGGCTTTTTGCTTTGCGCTGAGGTGGCCGACTTCTGCGGGCTTGCGCCGATATTGGGCGCGCCGGGCCTCGTACACAATGCGGGCGTGACTCAGCCGCACCATCCGCCACCGCACATCCCCTACGGCCACGGACTTCTGCCCTGGGTGCTGGGCCTCTTGTTCGCGGTGCTGCCCTGCCTGACCGCGCCCGCCGGGGCGGCGCCGGCGCGCTGGTCGGCGCTGGTGCAGACCAGCTTCCAGCATCTGCGCCAGGAGCAGGGCCTGCCCAACGAGATCGCGACCTCGGTGGCCCAGGACGGCGATGGCTTTCTGTGGGTGGGCACCCTGGCCGGGCTGGCGCGCTGGGACGGCTACCGCTTCCGCGTTTACAAGGCCGATCCCAAGCAGCCCACGGCGCTGCCCGATAACTTCATCCAGACCTTGCATGCCGATGCGGCCGGCCGGCTCTGGATCGGCACCAGCGGCGCGGGCCTGGTGCGCTACGAGCGTGCCAGCAACAGTTTCACCACCCTCCCGGTGGGCCAGGCCGGGCTCAGCCATGTGAGCGTCAACAGCATCATCGACGATGGCAACGGCGGGCTCTGGGTGGGCACCAACGCGGGCCTGGACCATGTGGACGCCACCAGCTCGGCGGTGCAGCGCCTGTCCGGGGAAGCGGCCGGCCTGTCCGGCTTGCAGGTGCTGAGTCTGTTGCGCAGCCGCGATGGCGGTCTGTGGGTCGGTACCGAGGAGGGCTTGTTCAGGCGCGAGGTGCGTGCGCCGCGCTTTGCCGCCGTGCCCCTGCCCAGCGGCGGGCCGCAGCCGCGGACCCTCAGTCTGTACGAAGACAGCCTGGGCCAGGTCTGGATAGGCACGGCCCAGCATGGCGCCTTCAAGATGGCGCGCGCCGACGCCGCGGCAGTGCCGTTGCGCAGCAGTGCTGCGCAGCCCCAGGCGGCCGCGCTCGGCAGCGAGCCGGTGACGGGCATCATCGAAGCCCGGCCGGGCGAGATCTGGCTGGGCACGCTGACGCGGGGCATTCAGGTGGTGGACCTGGCCACCGCGCAGACGCGTCACATCCGCCACCTGCCCAGCCTGCCGGTGAGCCTGGCGGACAACGCGGTGCGCGGTTTTCACCGCGACCGTTCGGGGCTGGTCTGGGTGGCCAGCAACCGCGGCCTGAGCCGCCACGATCCCGGCCAGGCGGCCGTGCTCACCATGTACGGTGCGCCGCCCTGCGCGCCGCAGCTGCGCTGCGATGCGGGTGAGCAAGCCGCCAGCAACGAGGTCAGCTGGATCTTGCCGGTCGGCCCGGACCGCTTCTGGCTGGGCACGCACAAGCGCGGCGTCGAGATCATCGACAGCAGCGGCGCCTTGGTGGCGGCCTTGCGGCCGGATGCGCGGCGGCCGGAACGGGCGCTGCCGGCAGACATCGTGCTGGCCCTGGAGCTGGGCGGCGATGGACAGGTCTATATCGCCACCAAGCGCGGGCTTTACCGCGCCGCCGCCGACGGCAGCCGCATCAGCCGGGTGCAATGGCCCGGCCGCGATCCGGCCGCGTCCACCTGGACCCTGTTGGCCGAGGGCGGCAAGCTCTGGATCGGCGGGCAGAGCGACGGCCTGTGGTCGCTCGACCTGCGCAGCGGTCAGGCCCGCCTGGAGCTGCGCGGGCGCGGCCAGCGCCTCAGCGACGAGCGCATCGTTGTTTTGGCGCGCGCGGCCGCCGGCGGCATCTGGATCGGCACGCGCAATGGCCTGAACCACCTTGAGCCCGGGACCGGCGTGGTCCGCCCCGTGCCGCTGGACGTTGGCAACACGGGCGCGCAGCCCAGTGCCGGCTTCATCACCGCGCTCTATACCGACCGCCAGCAACGGCTCTGGGTCGGCACCTATGGCGGTGGCATCAAGTTGCTGGAGCCGGATGGGCAACAGCGCCGCATCGGGCTGGCCGAGGGCTTGCCGGACGAGACCGTCAACGCCCTGCTGGAGGATGGCCAGGGCCAGTTGTGGGTCAGCACCGACAACGGCCTGGCGCGCATCCATCCCAAGACCCTGGAGGTGCGGGCCCTGCGGCGCGCCGAGGGCGTTGAATTCCAGACCTACTGGACCGGCTCGGCGGCGCGCAGCAGCGAGGGCGAGTTGCTGTTCGGCGGCGCCGGCGGCATGACCATCGTGCGGCCCGCGCATGTGCAGCCCTGGAGCTACCGGCCGCCGCTGGTGATCAGCGAGCTGCATGCGGGCGGGCGGCAGCTGGTGGCGGGCAGCCTGCTGCGCGGCATCGGGCCGGCGCAGCAGGCCGAGTTGTCCAGCTTGGAGATACAGCCGGACGCGAACAGCTTTGCGGTGGAGTATGCGGCGCTCGATTACTCGGCGCCGGATCGCAACCGCTATGCCCATCGCCTGCTGGGCTTTGACCGCGACTGGATCGCCAGCGACGCCACCCGCCGCCTGGCCAGCTACACCAACCTGCCACCCGGCCAGTACCAGCTGCAGCTGCGCGGCTCCAACCGCGACGGCGCCTGGAGCGAGGCGGTGCTGAGCCTGCCGATCCGCGTGCTGCCGGCCTGGCATCAGACGCTCTGGTTCAAGCTGCTGGTGCTGCTGCTCCTGCTGCTGACCGTGGTGGCGGTGGTGCAGCTGCGTACGCGCTGGCTGCGCAGGCGCCAGCGCGAGCTCGAGCTCAAGGTGAGCGAGCGCACGGCCGCGCTGGAGCAGGTCTCGCGCGCGCTGGAGGAGAAATCGCGCGTGCTGGAGCTGGCCAGCATCAGCGACCCGCTTACCGGCCTGCACAACCGGCGTTTCCTGGCCGAGCATATCGAGGCCGAAATCGCCGCCAGTCAGCGGCGCGCGCGCGAGGCGGCGCTGACCGCGGTGCCGCAGCCGGTGGATACCGACAGCCTGTTCTTTCTGATCGACATCGATCACTTCAAGCAGGTCAACGACGAGTACGGCCACGCCGCCGGCGACGCGGTGCTGGTGCAGTTCGGGCGGCGCCTGCGCACGGTGCTGCGCGAGTCGGATCATCTGGTGCGCTGGGGTGGAGAGGAATTCCTGGCGGTGGCGCGCGATACCAACCGCCTGCGCGTGCAGGAGCTGGCCGAGCGCCTGCGCAGCGTGGTGGTGGAAAGCCCCTTTGTGCTGGACGATGGCCGCCGGCTGGCCATCACCTGTTCGATCGGCTTTGCCTGCCTGCCCTTTGTGGATGCCGATCCGCGCGCGCTGGGCTGGCAGGACGTGGTGCGGCTGGCCGATCTGGCCCTGCTGACCGCCAAGCGTTCCGGGCGCAATGCCTGGGTCGGCCTGGTCGCGGGCCGGGGCCTGCAGGAGCGCGGCAGCGCCGACGCCCTGATGGTGCGTGCGCAGACCGATTTGCAGGCCTGCGTGCGCCAGGGTGAGCTGCAGGTCTACAGCTGCCGCGATGAAGCCCTGGTGCTGGCGGCGCTGCGGCGCCCGCCGGCGGAATGGCGCGAGGCGGCGCTGCCCGCCTGATGAGCGAACTCCGCGCAATGCTGTGGTCGCGCAGGGGTAAACCCGTCAGCCCCGCGTGGCGGCGACTCCTAGAATCTGCGCGCATACAGCAAGATTTTCCCTGGGAGTTTTCATGGTTACTGCCCGTCGCGGCAAGTCTGCCTCTGCAGAAGGCACACCGGCGGCTGCCGGCCCGCGCGTACTCAAGAAGTACCCGAACCGCCGCCTCTACGACACCCATACCAGCAGCTACATCACCCTCAGCGATGTCAAGAAGATGGTGCTGGAGGGCATTGCCTTCGAGGTGCGCGACGCCAAGACGGCCGAGGACCTGACGCGTTCCATCCTGCTGCAGATCATCCTGGAGGAGGAGACCGGTGGCATGCCGATGTTCACCACCCAGCTGCTGGAGCAGATCATCCGCTTCTATGGCAATGCGATGCAGGGCGTGATGGGCGCCTATCTGGAAAAGAACATGCAGACCTTCGGCGAGCTGCAGAGCAAGTTCACCGAGCAGAGCAAGGGGCTGCCCTTCAGCCCCGAGCTGTGGTCGCAGTTTCTCAGCGGCCAGTCGCCGGTGATGCAGGGCCTGATGGGCAACTATGTCGAGCAGTCCAAGAACCTGATCGAACAGATGACCGAGCAGATGCAGAAGGCCTTCCCCGGTATGCCTGGCATGCCGGGATTTCCGCCCAAGAAATAGCAGCGCCGGTCGGGGCTGAGATAATCGCGGGATGAATGAAGCACCCGTCCAGAACTCCGCCCCCAAGATCGGCTTCGTCAGCCTGGGCTGCCCCAAGGCGCTGACCGACTCCGAGCTCATCCTCACGCAGCTGCGTGCGGAGGGGTATGAAACCTCCAAGACCTTTGCCGGTGCCGATCTGGTGATCGTCAACACCTGCGGCTTCATCGACGACGCGGTGAAGGAGAGCCTAGACACCATCGGCGAGGCCCTGGCCGAGAACGGCAAGGTCATCGTCACCGGCTGCCTGGGCGCCAAGGCCGGTCATGCCAGCTCGGACGCCGGCAGCCTGGTGCGCGAGATGCATCCCAGCGTGCTGGCCGTGACCGGCCCGCATGCCACGCAGGAGGTGATGGACGCGGTGCACACCCATGTGCCCAAGCCCCACGATCCCTTCATCGATCTGGTGCCCGAGGCACGCGGCGTGGCCGGCATCAAGCTCACGCCCAAGCATTACGCCTATCTGAAGATCAGCGAGGGCTGCAACCACCGCTGCAGCTTCTGCATCATCCCCAGCATGCGCGGTGACCTGGTCTCGCGCCCGATCGGCGACGTGCTGAACGAGGCGCGCGCGCTGTTCGAGTCGGGCGTGAAGGAGCTGCTGGTGGTGAGCCAGGACACCAGCGCCTATGGCGTGGACGTCAAGTACCGCATGGGTTTCTGGGATGGCAAGCCGGTCAAGACCCGCATGCTGGACCTGGTGGCGCAGATGGGCGAGCTGGCCAAGCAATATGGTGCCTGGGTGCGCCTGCACTACGTCTACCCGTATCCCCATGTGGACGAGGTGCTGCCGCTGATGGCCGAAGGACTGGTGCTGCCCTATCTGGACGTGCCCTTCCAGCATGCCCACCCGGACGTGCTCAAGCGGATGAAGCGCCCCGCCAATGGCGAGAAGAATATGGAGCGCATCCTGCGCTGGCGCGAGAGCTGCCCGGACATCGTGATCCGCTCCACCTTCATCGCCGGCTTCCCCGGCGAGACCGAGGCCGAATTCCAGTACCTGCTGGACTTCATGCAGGAAGCGCAGATCGACCGCGCCGGCTGCTTCGCCTACTCGCCGGTGGAGGGCGCCAGCGCCAACGAGCTGGACGGTGCCTTGCCCGAGGCCGTGCGCGAGGAGCGCCGTGCCCGCTTCATGGAAGTGGCCGAGCGGGTTTCCGCCGCCAAGCTGGCGCGCCGTGTCGGCGCCACCATGCAGGTGCTGGTTGATTCCGCCCCGGCCCTGGGCCGCAAGGGTGGGGTGGGGCGCTCCTACGCCGACGCGCCGGAGATCGACGGCACCGTGCGCCTGCTGCCGCCCGAGAAGGCCAGCAAGCAACTCAAGGTGGGTGAGTTCACGCGTGCGCGCATCGTCGCCACCGAAGGCCATGACCTGATCGCCATGCCCATATGAGCGAGCAGCAGCAGCGCGACAAGCAGCCGCAGGCCGTCAGCACCCAGCAGATCCACCACCCCTATCGGGCGCCGGAGGGTTGGGAGGCGGTGCCGGTGGGCGTCTACAAGGCCTCGACGGTGCTGTTCAAGAACACCGCCGACCTGCGCACCCCGCGCCCGCGCGATGGCCACAGCTACCGCTACGGCCTGCATGGCACACCCACCAGCTACACCCTGGCGGCGCGCCTGGCCACGCTGGAGCATGCCGAGCATTGCCTGCTGGTGCCCAGCGGCCTGGCGGCCGTGACCCTGGTGAGCCTGGGCCTGCTGCGCCCCGGCGACGAGGTGCTGGTCCCGGACAATGTCTACGGCCAGAACCGCTATCTGAGCGAGTCCTTCCTGCCGCAGTTCGGCATCACGCACCGCTTCTACGATCCGCTCGACGCGGCCGGGTTCAAGGCCCTGCTGGGGCCGCAGACCAAGCTGGTCTGGCTGGAGGCGGCGGGCTCGATCACGCTGGAATTCCCCGATCTGATCGGCCTCCTGCAGGCCTGCAAGTCGCACGGCGTGCTGACCGCGATGGACAACACCTGGGGGGCAGGTCTTGCCTTCAATGCCTTCGAGATCGCACCGCAAAGCCATGCTGGCCTGGGTTGCGACATCGTCATGCAGGCGCTTACCAAATACCCTTCGGGCGGCGCCGATGTGCTGATGGGCTCGGTCTGCACCCGCGATCTGGCCCTGCACGAGCGCCTCAACCATGCGCACGAGCACCTGGGCTACGGCCTGGGCCAGAACGATGTGGAGCTGGTGCTGCGCGGCCTGCCCACGCTGGAGCTGCGCTACCGGGCCCAGGATGCCTGCACGCGCGCGCTGGCGGCGTGGATGCAGGCGCGGCCCGAGGTGGCGCGGGTGCTGCATCCCGCCTTGCCCGGCTCGCCGGGGCACGAGCATTGGCTGCAGACCAGTTCGGCCGGCGCGGCCTGCCTGTTTTCCGTGGTGTTCAAGCCGCAGTACGGCCAGCGCGAGGTCGATGCCTTCGTGGATGCGCTGCGACTCTTCGGCATCGGCTATTCATGGGCCGGCCCGATGAGCCTGGCCGTGCCCTACGACATGAGCCGCAGCCGCGCGCTGGGCCTGCCCTATGCCGAGGGGCAGATCGTGCGCTTCGCGATCGGCCTGGAGGCCGAGGCCGATCTGCGCGCCGACCTGGAGCGGGCGCTCTCAGTCCTTGCCTGAGCGCTTGTTGGACGGCACGGCGTGCCGCATCAAGCGGCCCTTTTCGCGCTCCCAATCGCGCTTCTTCTCGGTCTCGCGCTTGTCGTGCAGGTCCTTGCCCTTGGCCAGGGCGATGTCGCACTTCACGCGCCCGCCCTTGTAATGCAGGTTCAGCGGCACCAGGGTGAAGCCCTTCTGTTCCACCTTGCCGATCAGGCGCCGGATTTCCTCCTTCTTCATCAACAGCTTCTTGGTGCGGTCGGCCAAGGGGTTGACGTGGGTGGAGGCGGTGCGCAGCGGGTTGATGCGGCAGCCGATCAGGAACAGCTCGCCGTCGCGGATCATCACGTAGCCGTCGGTCAGCTGGACCTGGCCGGCACGCACCGCCTTGACCTCCCAGCCCTCCAGCACCATGCCGGCCTCGAACTGTTCTTCAATGTGATATTCGAATCGGGCGCGGCGGTTTTCAGCAATCGACATGGGGCTCAATCTGGGGGCAGGAATGGGGCGGTCGGCCCCAATACAATCCAGCCATTGTATGAAGCACGTCAAGAAATCCGTTCTGCTCTGGTACTCGCCGCGCGAGATGTACGAGTTGGTGACGGCCGTCACCCGCTATCCGGAGTTCCTGCCCTGGTGCGAACGCGCCGAGGTCAGCGACGAACATGAGGCCGGCATGACGGCTAGGCTGGGCCTGGCCTATGCCGGGGTGCGCCATGCCTTCACCACCCGCAATACCCACGAGGCGCCGCATCGCGTGCAGATGAGCCTGGTGGATGGGCCGTTCTCCTCGCTGGACGGCGTGTGGAGCTTTCTGCCCCTGGGCAAGCCGGGCGGCGAGGGCGAGCAACTCGCCTGCAAGATCGAGTTCGAGCTCAGCTATGCCTTCTCCAGCATGGCGCTGGAGGCGGTGGTGAGCCCGGTGTTCGACCGCATCGCCAACACCTTTGTCGACAGCTTTGTGCAGCGTGCCGAGGCGGTCTATGGGCCACGCTGAGGGCGAGCGCTTCGCGGTCGAACTGGTGTGGAGCCCGGCCCGCGGCGATGTGCGGCATTGCCTGCTGCAGCTGAGCGCCGGCACCACGCTGGAGCAGGCCCTGCGCGGCTGCGGCGAGCTCGACGCCGCGCTGCTCGAGCAGCTGCCCACGCTGAAGATCGGCATCTGGGGCAGGCTGCAGGCGCTCGACACGCCGCTGCGCGCGCGCGACCGCATCGAGATCTATCGCCCGCTCACCGTCGATCCCAAGGAGGCGCGGCGCGAACGCTACCGCGCCAAGGGCGAGCGCATCGTCTCGCGGCACCGGCCGCTGGCCGGCAAGACCTCGCGTTGAACTCGCGCTGACCCTGCGCTGATCGTCAGCGCGCGCAATCCACCGCGATGATGGCGCGTGCGCGCTTGGTTTCTTCGGCGCGCTGCTGATCGTCCAGGAACACGCGTTCGCCGCGCTCGTCCTTGCGACTGATGCGCACACCGTCTTCCAGCAGGCGCAACTGGCCCTGCGCGGTCTTGCAGTTCTCGGCCTTCTGGGCCTTCAGCTTGCGATCCTCTTCGACGCGCTGCGCGGCCTGCTCCTGTTCCTGCTTCTTGCGTGCGGCCGCATCGGGGTCGGGTCTTGCGGGGGTGCTCGCCGCGGCCGCCGGGGCGCTGGCGGCATTGGCAGCGCCGGTGCCCACCGGCGTCACGACGATGCGCTGGCGCTGGTTGACCGGGCGCTGCAGGATGTCCTTCTCCGCCACGCCGGGCGGCGGGGGCAGGTCGCTGTACTGCACATTGCCACGGGCATCGCGCCACTTCCACTGCGCCTGCGCCGTGCCCGCCAGGGCCAGCAGAGCCAGGCAGACGATGAGGCGGTAGAACCCGGCCGGCGGGTTGGAAATACGCGGTGCGGACATGGGCGCCATCGGGGTGCGAAAGGAGGGACTCAGTGTAGCGCCGCCGGCCCCTTGCAGGGCCGGCCGGAGGTGTTGCCAAATGTCCGCAGCCATGCCCGCCGGACGCCTCGCGCCGAACTCCGTATAATGCCGCTTTGCGTCTGGAGCTTCCCTCATGCGCCTTCTAGGAAAAGCGCTCACCTTCGATGATGTGTTGTTGGTGCCAGCGTTCTCCCAGGTGTTGCCTCGCGACACCAGCCTTGCGACCCGTCTGTCGCGCAATATCCAACTGAACCTGCCGCTCGTGTCCGCCGCCATGGACACGGTCACCGAGGCGCGTCTGGCCATCGCCATCGCGCAAGAGGGTGGCATCGGTATCGTCCACAAAAACCTCTCGGCCGAGCAACAAGCCCGTGAAGTGGCGCGCGTGAAGCGCTACGAATCGGGTGTGGTGCGCGAGCCCTTCACCATCACCCCCAGCGCCACCGTGCGCGAGGTGGTGGAGCTCTCGCGCCTGCATGGCGTGTCGGGCTTCCCGGTGCTGGACGGCAAGAAGGTGGTGGGCATCGTCACCGGCCGCGACCTGCGTTTCGAGACCCGCATGGATGTCGCGGTGCGCGAGATCATGACGCCGGCCGAACGCCTCATCACCGTCAAGGAGGGCGCCTCGCTGGAGCAGGCCAAGGCCTTGATGCACAAGCATAAGCTGGAGCGCGTGGTGGTCGTCAACGACGCCTTCGAGCTGCGCGGCCTGATGACGGTGAAGGACATCACCAAGCAGACCAGCTTCCCCAACGCCGCACGCGATGCCCAGGGCAAGCTGCGCGTGGGTGCCGCGGTGGGCTTCGGTGACGACACCGAAGAGCGCGTCAGCCTGCTGGTGAAGGCCGGCGTGGACGCGCTGATCGTCGATACCGCGCACGGCCACAGCGCCGGCGTGCTGGAGCGCGTGCGCTGGGTGAAGCAGAACTTCCCCGGCGTGGACGTGATCGGCGGCAATATCGCCACCGGCGCGGCCGCGCTGGCCCTGGTGGAAGCCGGCGCCGATGGCGTCAAGGTCGGCATCGGCCCGGGCTCGATCTGCACCACCCGCATCGTCGCCGGTGTGGGCGTGCCCCAGATCACCGCCATCGACAACGTCGCCACCGCGCTGCGCGGCACCGGCGTGCCGGTGATCGCCGACGGCGGCGTGCGCTTCTCGGGCGACCTGGCCAAGGCCATCGCCGCGGGCGCCGACTGCGTGATGATGGGCGGCGCCTTTGCCGGCACCGAAGAAGCCCCCGGCGACCTGATCCTCTACCAGGGCCGCAGCTACAAGAGCTACCGCGGCATGGGCTCGATGGGTGCGATGGCCAAGGGCTCGGCAGACCGCTACTTCCAGGACACCTCGGCCAACAACCCCAACACCTCCAAGCTGGTGCCCGAGGGTATCGAGGGCCAGGTGCCCTACAAGGGCTCGGTGGTGCAGGTCATCTTCCAGATGGCCGGTGGCCTGAAGGCCTCGATGCATTACTGCGGTTGCGCCACCATCGCCGACATGCAGAACAAGGCGGAGTTCGTGGAGATCACCTCGGCGGGCATGCGCGAAAGCCATGTGCACGATGTGCAGATCACCAAGGAAGCGCCGAACTACCGCTCTGAATAAGCGCTAGCCGCTTGACGAACGGGGCCTAGTGCCCCGTTCCTCACTTAAGGAAATCATCGCAGTGAGTGACTCCGCAGCAGCTGGCCTACCCGCGAAGCGCGCCGCCGGCATGGGCTTCATCATGGTCACGGTGCTGATCGACATGATCGCCATCGGCCTCATCATCCCGGTGCTGCCGCCGCTGGTGGGGACCTTCACCGGCTCGCAGGCTGACCACGCCTTCTGGTACGGCGTGGTGGCCTTTGCCTTCGGCTTTGCCAATTTCCTGGGCTCGCCCATCCTGGGCGCGCTGTCCGACCGCTACGGCCGCCGGCCGGTGCTGCTGATCGGCTTCTGCGGCCTGGCGCTGAGCTTCTTCGTCACCGCCATGGCCACCGCGCTGTGGATGCTGATTGCGGTGCGCCTCGTGAGCGGCGCGATGCAGAGCAATGCCGCGGTGGCGAATGCCTATGTGGCCGACATCTCCGCCCCCGAGGAGCGCGCCAAGCGCTTCGGCATGCTGGGCGCGGCCTTCGGCCTGGGCTTCATCCTGGGCCCGGTGATGGGCGGGCTGCTGGGCGCCATCAATCTGCACCTGCCCTTTGTGGTGGCGGGCTGCCTGGCGCTGACGAATTGGTTGTACGGCTTCTTCGTGCTGCCCGAGTCGCTCAAGCCCGAGAGCCGCCGGCCCTTCAGCTGGCGCCAGGCCAATCCGGTGGCCTCGCTCAAGAAGCTGGCCTCGCTCAAGGGCGTGGGCCCGCTGGTCTATGTGATCGGCCTGTCGGCGCTGGCGCAGTTCATCCTGCACAGCAGCTGGGTGCTCTACACCAGCTTCAAGTTCGGCTGGGGCCCCAAGGAGAACGGCTGGTCGATGTTCGCGGTGGGCGTGATGTCGGTGCTGGTGCAGGGCTTTCTGCTCACCAAGCTGCTGAAAGTGTTCTCCTCCGAGCGCCTCGCCATGCTGGGCCTGATCTCCTCGGTGCTGGCCTTTGCCGGCTGGGGCGCGGCCAGCGAGGGCTGGATGATGTATGCGGTGATCGCCTGCAATCTGCTCGGCTTTGCCGCCAGCGCCGCCATCCAGGGCATGATTTCCAATGCCGCCGATGCCAAGACCCAGGGCCAGACCATGGGCGCCGTGGCCTCGCTGAACAGCCTGATGGCGGTGTTCGCCCCCGTCATCGGCGCGGGCCTGCTGGGCCTGGTGTCCGAGCTGCCCAAGGGCGACTGGCGCATCGGCGCGCCGTTCTACTTCTGCGCGCTGCTGCAAGCCTGCGCGCTCTTCTTTGCATGGCGGCATTTCCACCGCGTGCATGTGTCGGGCCCCGCGGCGGCTGCCAATGCGGCCGCGGCCCCCTCCGCCTCAGTTACCAAGCCTTGAGAGTTGCCACGCCATGCATGACAAGATCCTGATCCTCGATTTCGGTTCCCAGGTCACCCAGCTGATCGCGCGCCGCGTGCGCGAGGCCCATGTGTTCTGCGAGATCCACCCCAACGATGTGTCGGATGAGTTCATCCGCGGTTTCGCACCCAAGGCCATCATCCTCTCCGGCAGCCATGCCTCCACCTACGAAGACCACGAACTGCGCGCGCCGCAGGCGGTGTGGGACCTGGGCGTGCCGGTGCTGGGCATCTGCTACGGCATGCAGACCATGGCGGTGCAGCTGGGCGGTTCGGTGGCCTGGAGCGACCACCGCGAGTTCGGCTATGCCGAGGTGCGCGCCCATGGCCACACCAAGCTGCTGAACGGCATCGAGGACTTCGCCACGCCCGAGGGCCACGGCATGCTCAAGGTCTGGATGAGCCATGGCGACAAGGTCGCCACGCTGCCGCCCGGCTTCAAGCTGATGGCCTCCACGCCCAGCTGCCCGATCGCCGCCATGGCGAACGAGGAGAAGGGCTACTACGCGGTGCAGTTCCACCCCGAGGTCACGCACACGCTGCAGGGCCAGGCGCTGCTGACGCGCTTTGTGCGCGACATCGCCGGCTGCAAGGGCGACTGGATCATGGGCAGCTATATCGACGAGGCCGTGGCCAGGATCCGCGAGCAGGTCGGCGATGAGGAGGTCATCCTGGGCCTCTCCGGCGGCGTGGACTCCTCGGTGGCCGCGGCCCTGATCCACCGCGCCATCGGCGACCAGCTCACCTGCGTGTTCGTCGACCATGGCCTCTTGCGCCTGAACGAGGGCGATATGGTGATGGACATGTTTGCCGGCAAGCTGCATGCCCATGTCATCCGCGTCGATGCCAGCGAGCTCTTCCTGGGCCAGTTGGCCGGTGTCACCGACCCGGAACAGAAGCGCAAGATCATCGGCGGCCTGTTCGTCGACGTGTTCAAGGCCGAGGCCGCCAAGCTCAAGGCCGGTGACAAGGGCCACAAGGGCGCGACCTTCCTGGCCCAGGGCACCATCTACCCCGATGTGGTGGAAAGCGGTGGCACCAAGACCAAGAAGGCCACCACCATCAAGAGCCACCACAACGTCGGCGGCCTGCCCGAGCAGCTCGGCCTGAAGCTCTTGGAGCCGCTGCGCGAGCTCTTCAAGGACGAGGTGCGCGAGCTGGGCGTGGCCCTGGGTCTGCCGCCCGAGATGGTCTACCGCCATCCCTTCCCGGGCCCGGGCCTGGGCGTGCGCATCCTCGGCGAGGTGAAGAAGGAGTACGCGGATCTGCTGCGCCGCGCCGACGCGATCTTCATCGAAGAGCTGCGCAACACCAAGGACGAAGCCAGCGGCAAGACCTGGTACGAACTCACCAGCCAGGCCTTCACGGTGTTCCTGCCGGTGAAGAGCGTGGGCGTGATGGGCGACGGCCGTACCTACGATTACGTGGTGGCGCTGCGCGCGGTGCAGACCAGCGACTTCATGACCGCCGACTGGGCCGAGCTGCCCTACAGCCTCCTGAAGCGCACCTCGGGCCGCATCATCAACGAGGTGCGCGGCATCAACCGCGTGACCTACGACGTTTCGAGCAAGCCTCCCGCCACGATCGAGTGGGAGTGATGGCTTAGCCGGAACCGGAGTCGGTGATGGACGAGGGCACACCGCGTCCCACCGACCGTCTGTTCTTCGCGCTGCGCCCGGATGCCGCGGCCGTCGCGCGCATCGCCGCGCTGCAGCAGCGCCTGCGCGCCGAGCATGGCCTGCGCGGCCGCGCCAATCGGCCCGAGCATTTCCATCTCACGCTGCGCATGGTGGGAGATTTCTGGGGCCTGCCGCCGGCGCTGGTCGAGGCCCTGTGTGCGCAGGCTGCCCGGCTGCGCATGCCGCCGCTGCAGCTGGTGCTGGACCAGGCCCTGAGCTTTCAAAGCGGTCGGCGGCGGCGCAACTTCCCCTTCGTGTTGCTGGCCGGCGAGCCGCTGGCGCCGCTGCGGCAGTTCCAGGGCGAGCTGGAGCGGGCCTTGGTCGCGATGGGCCTGGCGCCCGCGCCGGGTAGCTTCACGCCCCACCTCACGCTGGGCTATGACGACCGCGCGGTGGCGCCTCAGCCGATCACGCCGCTGCCTTGGCGGGCCGACGAGTTCCTGCTCATCCACAGCCTGATCGGCCGCCGCACCCACCGGGTGCTGGGGCGCTGGCCCGCAACAACAGCCTGTTAGGTGGTCAGCTTGAACACGGCCGCCGCGCCGACGAGCTCCTGGGCCTGAGCCTGCAGGCTCTCCGCCGCCGCCGCGCTTTCCTCCACCAGGGCGGCGTTCTGCTGCGTGGTCCGGTCCATCTGGCTGACCGCCTCGCCCACCTGCGAGACGCCGGTGCTCTGCTCGGCGCTGGCGGTGCTGATCGCCGCGACGATTTCGGAGACGCGCTTGATCGAGGCCACCACCTCGGTCATGGTGCTGCCGGCCTGGTCCACCAGCACCGTGCCTTGCTCCACCCGCTCGACGCTGGCCGAGATCAGGCCCTTGATCTCCTTGGCCGCCTGCGCGCTGCGCTGCGCCAGGCTGCGCACCTCGCTGGCCACCACCGCGAAGCCGCGCCCCTGCTCGCCGGCGCGTGCGGCTTCCACTGCGGCATTCAGGGCGAGGATGTTGGTCTGGAAGGCGATGCTGTCGATGGTGCCGATGATGTCGGCGATCTGTTTGCTGCTGTTGTTGATGTCGCGCATGGTGTCCACCACCTGGCTCACCACGCTGCCGCCGGCTACCGCCACGGTCGAGGCGTCGTGGGCCAGCTGGTTGGCCTCCTTGGCGTTGTCGGCGTTCTGCTTGACGGTGGCGCCCAGCTGCTCCATCGCGGCGGCGGTCTGCTCCAGCGCGCTGGCCTCCTGCTCGGTGCGGCTGGAGAGGTCGTTGTTGCCCTGGGCGATCTGGTGCGAGGCCGTGGCCACGCTGTCGGCGCTCTGGCGCACCTTGCCGACGATGTGGCTCAGCTGCGCGTTCATGTCGGCCAGAGCCTGCATCAGCTGGCCGATCTCATTGCTGCCGCGCACCGTCACCACCACGCTGAGGTCGCCCACCGCGGCGGCGCGCGCCACCTGCACCGCCTCCTTGATCGGCAGGGTGATGCTGCGCACGATCGCCACCGACAGCGCTACCGAGGCCGCCATCAGCAGGCTCAGCGCCAGCAGGATGAGCAGGCGGGTACGCTGCAGGCCGCTGGCGCGCTGCTCCAGCTGCTGGGTGAGCAGGTCGGAGGCCTGGGCATTGAAGGCGTAGACCGCGTCGATGGTGTCGGTGACGTTCTGGAAGTACTCGGGGGCGGCGAGCTTCAGCTCGCTGGCGTCGATCACCTCCTGCTTGGCCAGGCTCAGGGTCTTGCTGACCTGGGCCTTCAGGGCCTCGGCCTTGCTGCCGAGGGCGGCCTTCAGCTCGGGGCTGCCCTTGGTGGCCTTGCCCAGCTCGATGAACTGGGTGTTCAGGTATTCCTGGGCGCGCAGCTGCAGCGCATGCAGGGCCAGCTTGCCCTCGGGCGGCACGCTGCCGGCGGTCAGGTACATGCTGCCCTGGGCGCGCAGCAGGCCCAGCCGCTCGGTCAGGCCGGGCGCCTGCACAAAGCTGGCCATCACCAGCGCGTAGAGCTCGGGCTTGGCCTCCAGGCTCAGCGCAAATTCATCCAGCATGCCGTCGCCCAGCGCCATCAGCTGTTCGATCAGCTGGGTGTGCTGGACCGAGCTCTCCATCGGCTTGAGCGAGCGCCCGGCCACCGCCTGCTCCAGGCCGGCGAAGCCGCGCTTGCGCTCGGCCGCGGCCGCTTGCAGCGAGCTCGAGGCGCCGGCGGTCTGCAGGCTGGCTTCCAGCTGCGCATAGGCCTTGGCCAAGGCTTCGGCGGTCTGCGGCCGCTTGGCCGCCAGCGTCTCGTTGCCGGCCAGCATGCTGGCCGAGAGGCCGCGGTGCTGCTGCGTCATGCGTATCACCTGCTGCAGCGCCATCACCGGCGCGGCCCCGCGGGCTTCCAGCTGGGCGGTGGCAATCTCGCCCGAGCTCTGCTTCAGGTACAGCAGGGTCGGCAGATTGATCATCACCAGGGCGACGACGCCGAGCAGCAGGAATTTTCGAGCCAGGCTCAGCTGGTGCATGAACGAAGACATGGGTGGCCTCATCAGGTGATCGCGGACATGCCGGCAGGGCGGCAGATTCTTCAGTCAGCGATTGTTCGGGGCGCCGGCGCGAGCGCGCTTGATATAAGCCAAGAACGGCCCGGGTAAACCCGTGAACTTATGCCGCCCCCGGCGGGCTATTGGCGCGCCATTGCGCCGGCGTGCAGTCGAACCAGGCGCGGAAGGCATGGTTGAAGCTGCTCTGCTGGCGAAAGCCCAGCAGAAAGGCCACCTCGGTGAGCGAGAGCCCGGGCTCGCGCAGATAGCGCTGCACCAGCTCGCGCCGGGTCTGGTCCACCAGCTCGCTGAAGGGCGGGCTGCCGGCCTCGGCCAGCTTGCGCTGCAGCGAGCGGGTGGAGAGCTGCAGGGCCGCCGCCACCTCGGCCACCGAGGCGCGTTCATGCATCAGCTGGGCCTGGATGCGCTCGCGCACCTGGCCAATGATGGCCGGGCTCTGCGTGTCGCGTGTGCGCGAGCGCAGGCGCTCGTGCGCCAGCCGCTCCAGCGCCGGGAACAGGCTGGTATCGGCATTGGGGATCTGGGCGTCCAGCAGCTGGGCCGGAAAACGCAGCTCGTTGGCCTCGGCCTGGAAGCGCACCGGCACGCCGAGCAGTGACTCATAGTCGGCCTGGCTCAGGGCGGCAGGCCGGGCGTGGGTGAATGCAATATCCACCCCTGGCAGATCGCGGCCCGCCAGCCAGACCGCAAAGCTGCGTATGCCCACCAGCACGCTTTCCGCCAGGTGGCGGCCGCCCGGCAGGTCCAGCCAGGGCGAATGCCAGCGATAGCTCGCCAGCGGCCCTTGCTCCACGATCTCCGAGCGACCCAGGTCGTGCGCCAGGCCCTCGAAGCGGCAGGTCTGCGCTGCCGCGGTGCGGAAGTCGGCACAGGTGCACAGCACCAGGCCATAGCCGGCAAAGGTGGCCAGGCGCATGCGCTCGCCCACCTGCAGGCCGAAGGCCGGCTCGCCCAGTTGCGTGGCGGCGCTGTCCAGCAGGGTCAGGTATTGCCTGACGCTGAGCGTGGCCTGTGCTGCCTGGGGCAGGTCACAACAGGCCTGCAGGGCCGCCATGTCGGCGCCGAGTTCGCGCGCGGTCTCCAGCGCCGTGGCGGCATAGGCGCCGGCGACGCGGGCGTGTTCAAGAGAGGGCAGGCCATGCACAGACATGGCCCGCAGTATGGCTCAGGGGCGTAGCACCTTTTGCAGCTGCGCATAGAGCGGCTCCAGCCGCTTGTACATGCGCAGATAGGTGCCGCGGTAGAGCTCGTCGTAGAGCCGGCGATGCGCCGGGTTGGGCTCGAACTGGCGGCCGATGCGCGTCATTGCCGCCACCGCGCTGGCGTAGTCGCTGTGCAGGCCCAGGCCCACGGCGCTGGCGATGGCCGCGCCCAGGCCCGAGGTCTCGAAGGTGTGCGGGCGCGCCGCCGGCAGGCCGAAGATGTCGGCGGTGAGCTGCATCGCGGCGTCCGACTGCGCGCCGCCGCCCGAGACGCGCAGCTGGGTGATGGGCACGCCGCTGCGCTTCTCGATGCGCTCCTTGCCCTCGCGCAGCGCATAGGCCAGGCCCTCGAGGATGGCGCGGTAGAGATGGGCGCGGGTGTGCACGTCGGAGAAGCCGATGATGGCGCCGCGCGCGTCCGGCCCGGGGTGCCGGATGCCGGGGGTCCAGTAGGGCTGCAGCATCAGGCCCTGCGAGCCCGGCGGCACGGCCGCCACGAGCCGGTCGAACAGGGTCTCCACCGCCACGCCGGCGGCCTCGGCCTGGGCCAGTTCGGGGTGGCCGAACTGCTCCTTGAACCAGCGCACCAGCCAGAAGCCGCGGAAGATCTGCACCTCGCAGTTGTACTGGCCCGGCAGCAGGGCCGGGTAGGGCGGGATGAAGGGCAAGGCCTCGACATAACGCGGCGTGGTGATGTCCACCGTGGCGGTGGTGCCGTAGGAGATGGCGGCGATGTCGGGCGTGATGGCGCCGGCGCCGACGATCTCGCAGGCCTTGTCGGCCGCGCCCGCCAGCACCGGCAGGCCCTGCGGCAGGCCGGTGGCCTCGGCGGCCGCGCGCGACAGCCCGGCGATGGTTTCGCCCACCGGCAGCAGCTCGGGCAATTGCTCGCGCCGCACCGCCAGGGCCTGCCATTTCCAGTCCCAGTCCGGCGCCCAGCGCTGGCCCTTGAAGTCGAAGGGCAGATAGCCCACCTGCGAGGCGATCGAATCCGCATAGCGGCCGGTGAGCTTGTAGTTGAGCCAGCCCGACACCAGCAGCACCTTGTGGGTGCGCGCCAGCAGCTCGGGCTCGTGCTCGGCCATCCAGTTGAGCTCGGCCTCGTGGTTGAAGTAATCGATGGTGTCGCTCACGCCGGCGAGGCGGAAGGCGCTGCGCCACAGCGCATTGATCGGCCGGCTGCGCGTGGCGCGGCGCTGGTCCAGCCAGGTGATGGCGGGGCGCAGCGGCACGCCGCCCGCGTCCACCGGCACCAGGGTGCCGCGCTGGGTGGTGACGGCCATGCCCTTGAGGCGGGGCAGGGCCTCGGGGTGCGCGGCCAGCAGCTGCCGGCAGACCAAGGCGCTGGCCTGCCAGAAGCCCTCGGCCTCATGCTCATGCCAGCCCTCGTGATGGCTGATGTAGTCGCTGAAGGCATGCTGGGCCTTGCCCAGGATGTTGCCGCGCAGATCGATCAGCAGGGCGCGCACGCTTTGCGTGCCCAGATCCAGGGACAGCAGCAGGGGCTCGGTGGTTGTGCTCATGGGGTGCTTATGTCTTGGGCAGGCTGTAGCAGCGTTGGATCAGGGTCTGGTAGCGGGCGCATTCCTCCTGCCAGCGCGCATCATCCCAGTGCAGCTCCGCCTGCACCAGGGCGCGCCACTGCCGCAGCAGGGCCTGGCCGCCCAGCGGCAGCAGCAGGCCCAGGCGCGTGCGGCGCAGCAGTAAATCGTCCAGATGCGCCACGCCCTCGGCGCGGCAGGCCCAGCGCAGCTCGGCCAGGGCGATGCCGGTGTGGGCGATGGTCTGCAGCTCGCCGGCCTGCGCGCAGGCCAGCACCGCGGGCGCGCGCGCACCAAAGCGCGCCAGCCAGCGCTCGCGCAGCGCCGGGCTCAGGCCCTGCAGGGCCTGGGCCGCGCTGGACGGCGTGGGGTCGAAGATGGCGGCGGGCGTGACCAGCCCTTGCAGTGCCGGCACATGGTTCGCGGCCTGGCGCAAGGCCAGCAGGGCGGTGGAGCGAAACGTGGTGAGCTTGCCGCCGGTGACGGTGATCAGCCCCTGCTCGTCGACGATCAGATGCTCGCGCGGCTCCTTGGACGGCGCCACGTTCTTGCCCGAGGCCACCACCGGCCGCACGCCGGCCCAGGTGGCGCACACATCGGCGGGCTTGAGCGCCAGCGCCGGGAAGGCCAGCTGCATGGCGCCCAGCAGGTAGTCGAACTCGGGCTGCGTGATGCCGGGCTCCTGGGCCAGGTCCTCGCGGTGGTCCACATCGGTGGTGCCCACCAGGGTGGCGCCCTCCCAGGGCAGGGCATAGACGGGCCGGCCATCCTCGGGGTGGTAGAAGGTGATGGCCTGGGCGACGGGCAGGCGCCAGTCGGGGATCAGCAGATGGCTGCCGCGCAAGGGCCGCAGCACCGGCTTGGCACCGAGGCTGCCACGCAAATCATCGGCCCATGCGCCGGTGGCGTTGATGACGCAGCCGGCCTCGACCGTGAAGCGGCTTCCGTCCAGTGCATCGACCAGGCCGGCGCCGCAGACCTTGGCGCCCTTGCGCTGCAGGCTCTCCACGGCCAGATGGTTGAGCACCAGCGCGCCATGCGCCTCGGCCTCGGCCAGCACGCGCATCACCAGGCGGGCGTCGTCCACCTGGGCGTCCAGATAGCTCCAGCCGCCCAACAGGCCGGCGCCCTGCAGGCCCGGCGCTGCCGCCAGCAGGGCTTGCGGCTCATGCCATTGCCGGCTGCGCTGGCCGGCCAGGCGGTCGTAAAGCGCCAGGCCCAGGCCCAGCTTGCGCCGGCCATTGGCATCGCCGCGCCGCACCGGCAGCACGAAGCGCAGCGGCGTCACCAGGCCGGGGGCGTCGCGCAGCAGCGCCTGGCGCTCGTGCAGGGCCTCGCGGGTGAGGCCGATGCGGCCCTGGGCCAGGTAGCGCAGGCCACCGTGCACCAGCTTGGAGGAGCGCGAGGAGGTGCCGCTGGCAAAGTCGCGGGCCTCCACCAGGGCCACGCGCACGCCGGCGCGCGCCGCCTCCAGCGCGATGCCGGCGCCGGCAATGCCGCCGCCCACCACCAGCAGGTCCAACGGCGCGCCGCCGCCCAGCAGGGTCAGGTCTTGCGCGCGCTTCATCGGGGCTGAGGCGGCAGCAGGTTGCCGCTTGCCATCACGCCCTGCGGGTCGAAATGCGCCACCAGCGCCTGCAGGCCCTGCATGCCGCGCGCGCCCTTCTCATGGGCCAGGTAGGGCGCGTGGTCCTTGCCCACGCCATGCTGGTGGCTGATGGTGCCGCCGCTGGCGACGATGGCCTGGCTGACCGCGCCCTTGAGCGCCTGCCAGCGCGCCCAGGCGCGCTCGAAATCGGGGCCGGTGCGGAACACAAAGGTCGAGTAGACGCTGGAACCCTGGGCATAGACATGCGAGAGATGGGTGTAGGCATGGCAGCGCTCGCCGAGGGCCGCCAGGGCCTCGCGCCCGGCCGCCTCGATGGCCGCCATGGTGGCCGGCACGCGCGGCCAGTCCACCGCGGTTTCCATGGTGTCCACCGCATAGCCCTGGGCCCACAGCGCATTGCGCAGATAGACGCCGCGGAAGCGGTTCGCCTGCCATTTGGCACCCAGCAGCGTGCCGGTGGAAACGCCGCCATGGCGCTTGAGGATGGCGCGGGCCTGGGCCTGCATCGCCGCCACCTGCGCCTTGCTGCCGGTGAGGCCCATCATCAGCAGCACCTTGTCGCCGGCCGCGCAGCCGCGCAGCGCCAGGTAGCGCTCCAGCCAGGCGATGGCCTTGGCGTGGCCGGCCAGGCGCAGGGTGGTGAGGGTTTCGATCGGGTTCGAGAGGCGCAGCATCGAGAGCCCCAGGCGTGCCTGCGCCAGCTCGCGCGCCGCCGCCTCGCCCTCGGCCCAACCGGGCAGGAACACGCCGACGAAGCGCTCGCAGGCGGGCAGGCGCTGCACGCGCACGCTGGCCTCGGTTAGCACGCCCAGCCGCCCCTCCGAGCCCAGCACCCACTCGCGCAGGTCGGGGCCGGCGGCGCTGGCCGGGAAGGTGGGGATTTCCAGCGTGCCGGTGGGCGTCTCGAGCCGGCCGCCGGCAAACATGGCCTCGATGCGACCATAACGCGCCGATTGCTGGCCCGAGCTGCGCGTGACGATCCAGCCGCCCAGGGTGGCGTATTCGTAACTCTGCGGGTAATGGCCCAGCATCCAGCCCTGGGCGCGCAGCTGGGCTTCGAGATCCGGGCCGGCCACGCCGGCCTGGAAGCTCGCCAGCTGCGAGACAGTGTCCAGCTGCAGCAGCTTGCGCAGGCGCGACAGCATCAGCGTCAGCACCGGCCTGCTGTCGCCGCTTTCACCCGCCGCCGGTGGGCTCAGATGGCCCACCACGCTGGTGGCGCCGCCGCAGGGAATCACGATGGCGCCCACCGCGGCGGCCCAGTCCAGCAGCTCGCGCACCTGGGCCGAGCTCTCGGGCCAGGCCACGCCATCGCTGACGCGGCCGATGCGGCCGAAGCGCAGGCGCAGCCAATCGCCCATGCTCTGGCCGAAGCTGGCCTGCAGGCGGTGCTCGGGCGCGCTGCTCACCAGCGGGTGCGGCGGCAGGCGCGAAGGCTGCTGTGCCACCTGGGCCAGCGCGGCTTCCAGCGAGGCGTCCTGTGGCGCCTCGGTGGCGCCGATCTGCTGGCGCAAAAAGGCCAGGGCATCGGGGTTCAGTTCGGCGTTGATGGTGTCATCGCCCCAGCCATTCCAGCGTCGCATGCTTGTCCCTTCTCACTCTTGGATCTGCACAACAGCCGCCAGCATAGGGACTTGCGCCGCGCCTGGCTTGCTTCTTGATGCCATGGCGCTTGCGCGATGGCGCCACGATGCGAAACTCCCCACACACCGGAGCCTTGCCATGCCACAGGAAGCCCTTTCGACGCCGCCCAGGCCCAGCGATTTCCCCGCCGACGGCGGCTGCGATTGCCGCGCCGTGCGCTACCGGCTCACGAGCGCGCCGATGTTCGTGCATTGCTGTCATTGCCGCTGGTGCCAGCGCGAGACCGGCTCGGCCTTTGCGCTCAACGCCATCATCGAGGCCGACCGGGTGCAGACCCTGGGCCTGGACCCCGAGCTGGTGAACACGCCCTCGGCGAGCGGCGCCGGCCAGCTGATCGCGCGCTGCCCGCATTGCAGGATCGCGCTGTGGAGCAATTACGGCGGGGCCGGGCCAGCGCTGCGCTTCGTGCGCGTGGGCACGCTCGACCAGCCCGATCTGCTGGGCCCCGATGTGCACATCTTCACCGCCAGCAAGCAGCCCTGGGTGCAGCTCTCGGGCGCGGTGCCGGCCTGCGAGGAATACTACGAGCGCGAGCGGCTGTGGCCGGCCGCGAGCCTGGCCAGGCGTGCCGCCCTGCAGCCGCTGATCGAGGCCTACCAGGCGGCGCTGCGCCGCGGCCGCTAGCTGGCGGCGGCCTCGGCATCACCCGATCGTCAATTCCCGGAGTCTCCAACCATGCGCGCTGCCCTCAGCATCCTCGGCCTCGTGATCGCCTTCGCCGTCGTCATGTTCGTGATGAAGAAGCAGGTGCAGCAACTGCCCAAGCCCGCACCGGCGGCCAGCGCAGCGGCGGCGCAGCCACAGGCCCTGCCCAATCCGCAGGCGCTGGGCCAACAAGTACAAAGCGCGCTGGAGCTGGGGGCTCAGCGCGCTTCGGATGCCAACCCCTGAGGGGGCTCGGCAGCTGTGGCTTAGATCGCCTCGGTACGCAGCAGCAGCCAGTCCAGCGCCGCGCCGCTCACCAGCGGCTGCAGGCGGCGGCGCACCTCGGCGTGGTACTGGTTCAGCCAGGCGATCTCTTCCGCGTTGAGCAGCTCGCGCGCGATGCAGCGCGTGTCGATCGGGCACAGGGTGAGCGTTTCGAAGGCCAGCATCTCGCCGAACGCGCCCTGTTCGGGGGTGTCCAGCGCCACGTTCAGCACCAGGTTCTCGATGCGCACGCCCCATTGCCCCGGCCGGTAGAGGCCGGGCTCGATCGAGGTGATCATGCCGGGCTCCATCGCCATATTGGCGTCGGGCACCGCCTTGGAGATGCTTTGCGGGCCCTCGTGCACATTCATGAAGTAGCCCACACCATGGCCGGTGCCGTGGCCGTAGTCCAGGCCATGAGCCCACATCGGCGCACGCGCGATCGCGTCCAGCATGGGGCTCAGCGTGCCGCGCGGGAAGCAGGTGCGCGAGAGCGCGATCGTGCCCTTGAGCACCAGGGTGTAATCGCGCTGATGGGCGGGCGTGATGCTGCCGATCTTCCAGACGCGCGTGATGTCGGTGGTGCCGCCCAGGTACTGGCCGCCCGAGTCGATCAGCAGCAGGCCGTCGCCTTCGATCACCGCATGCGAGGCCTCGGTGGCGCGGTAATGCGGCAGGGCGCCATTGGCATTGAAGCCGGCGATGGTGGAGAAGCTCAGGCCCTTGAAGCCGGGGCGCTTTGCGCGCGCGGCGCTGAGCTGTTCGTCGATGGTGAGTTCGGTGATGCGTTCCTTGCCCAGCGCGGCCTCGAACCAGGCATAGAACTCGCACATGGCCGCGCCGTCCTGCTCCATGGCCTCGCGCACGAACCGGGCCTCGGCCTCGGTCTTGCGGCTCTTGGCCAGGGTGCTGGGGTTGATCGCCTCGATCACGCGCGCGCCGGCCGCAACCGCCTCGCGCAGGCCCAGGGTGACGCGGCGCGGGTCCATCAGCACGGTGGCGCCGGCGGGCAGGGCGGCCAGGGCGGCGGGCGCCTGGGCATAGTCGGCCAGGCTCACGCCGTCCTTGGCCAGCGTGGCCCGCAGGGCAGCATCGATCTTGCCGGGGGCAACGAACAGGGTCAGCCCGGCGGCGTCCAGCAGCGCGTGGGCGATGAACACCGGGTTGTAGGAGACATCGGCACCGCGCAGGTTCAGCAGCCAGGCCACGTCGTCGACACTGGAGATGAAATGGTGGCTGGCGCCATGGCGGGCCATGGCGGCGCGCAGCTGGGCCAGCTTGTCGGCGCGCGTGGCGGTGGCTTGCGGCGGCAGGTGCTCGTAGACCGGCGCGCCGGGCAGGCCGGGCCGGCCCTCCCAGATCCGCTCGATCAGGTCGAGCTCGGTGCGCAGTGTGATGCCGGCCTTGAGCATGGCGGCACGCAGCTGCTGCGCCAGCGCCAGGCCCAGCACCTGGCCGTCCACGGCCAGGCTCTCGCCGCGCTTGAGCTGCTCGGCGATCCAGTCGATGAAATGGGTGGCGGCGGCGCTGTTGACCTTGAAGAGCTCGATGCCGGTGCCGGCCAGCTCGGCCTCGGCCTGGGTCCAGTAGCGGCTGTCGGCGAACAGCACGGCGCGGTCCAGGCCGATCACCAGGGTGGCCACCGAGCCGGTGAAGCCCGACAGCCATTGGCGCGCCTGCCAGCGCTCGGGCAGGTATTCGGAGAGATGCGGGTCGGCGCTGGGCACCAGGCAGGCATGCACGCCCGCGTTCTTCATGGCATCGCGCAGGGCGGCGACGCGCAGGGTGATGGTGTGGGTGCGGGTGTCCATGGCTTGCTTGTCTGCTCCGTGGGCCATGCGTCAGGCCTGATGGGCATGCGCCGGCCCTGTCATTGAAGGGTGGCGCGAATTGTAGGCGGCGAGCCCCATGCCTCGCCGTCCCGAGGGTCATGGCCGCCGCGGCCGCCTTTTTGGAGGAGGCCGCGGGGGCTCAGGGCGCAAAGCGCAGCCAGCCATCGACGCCGCTGTCGAAATCGAATTGCCACCATTCGTCGCCGCCGCTGAACACCGGGCCGGCCGTGACGCCGCCCCAGGCGCCCTTGCCCTGACTGCCGATGACGTTGCCACCGACGCTGGCGTAGACGGTGGTCTTGCCGCTGAGCTTGACGCGCTGGCCCAGGCTGAAGCGCCAGGTGGTGGCCGTGGCCGTGCTGCTGAGGGCGGAGGCGTTGCCCGCAGCGTCAAGGGCCTGCACCTGGTAGTTGTAGGTGGTACGCGCGCTCAGCCCGGTATCGCGGAAGCTGATGGCGCTGCTGCTGCCGACCACACCGCCATTGCGCAGCACACGATAGCCGCTGACGCCGACGTTGTCGGTGGCGGCGCTCCAGACCAGCTGCACGCCGCTGGCTGAGTCCGCGCTCGCGCTCAGCGAGCTAGGGGTGCTGGGCGGATTGGTGTCGCCGGTGCCAACGGCCTGCTCATAGGCGCCGAGATCCGGGGCCGAGCCCTGGTAGCTCAGGCCCACATTGACACCCGCGTCCACCAGGTCACTGCCGGCCGCCAGACGCAGGAAGCCCGAGGTCGGGAGACTGCCATCGGCGGCACGCGCAGCCGTGGCGCTGCTGGCAACAAGGCTCTGGAAGTCGGCCGCGTTCACGCTCACCGGCAGGGTCCAGCTGTTGTGATCCGCCACCGAGCCGGCCGCGCCGCAGCACACCGAAACGCCAAGCGCACCCGCGTACGCCAAGTTGTTGCGCAGCACATGGGCAGTGGTCCAGAACGCATAGTCGTAGCGGCCATTGGCATAGGCCGTATTGCTGTGCAGGGTTAGCGGCTGGGTGGCGTCGTTCTCGTCAAACCCCTTGTTGCGATTGCCCCAGGAGACATTGAAACGCAGCGTGTGCCCGCCCGAACTGCCGCTGGTATTGGCGCGGCGCCCGCCCAGCTTGAAGCCATTGCCGTCTCCGATGCTGGCCGTTCCGTTCTCCAGGTAGCCGTTCTCGAAGGCCCAGTTGCCTTCCAGCGTCAAGGGCGCGGCCAGACTGTTGTCGAAGATGTTGAAGAAGTCGAAGCCGTCGTCCGAATTGCGCCAGGCGCGGTTGCCCCGCAACACATTGCCGGCGCCGGTGGTGCTGACCTGGAAGCCGTCGGCATTGCTGTCCTGCAGGTCGCGGTTGTGGTGCGAATCGTTGTTGAGAAGCAGGTTGTCCGCCGAGCTGCCGTACAGGCTGATGCCCTTGCCCTCCCACTGCGCCAGCCGACCGTTGTGGTGCACGTCCAGGCCTTCGATCAGGTTGTGATGCGAGGCTCCGAGGATCACGAGGCCGCCCATCGGCCCGTTCGTGATCTCCAGTCCCTTCAGGTGCACCCAGGAGGCGTTGTTCAGCACCAGAGGCCAGCCGCTGTAGTAGCCGGTGCTGCTCATCGCAGCGGCGTCCAGCACCGGACGCTCGCCGGGATAGGCGTGGATTTTCAGCAGATTGCCGCTGGCCCCGCTCTTGCTGACGTTGATGCTGCTGCTGAGGCCGTAACTGCCGCCACGCAGGTAGACCGTGTCGCCCGCCCCGGCCAGGGTGAGGGCCTTGCCGAGCGTGGCGAGCGGCGCGCTCAAGCTGCCCGGATTGCTGTCGCTGCCGTTCGGCGCCACGATGTACTCGGCCGCGTGCGCGGCGGGGCTGAGGACGAGCAGCAGGGCCGTGAGGCCGCTGAAGACGGCTTGGTGCTTGGTCATGGGGCGGAGCCTGGTGGCTTGGTTGATCGAGTCGCGATTATTGGGGTTTGTTCGCGCCGGCCCTCGCCTGCCGGCGTGGCTGTTCCGTACTCACAGCTCGGTGCGCACCGCCCACAGTTCCGGGAACAGCACCACGTCCAGCATCTTGCGCAGATAGCCCACGCCCGAGGTGCCGCCGGTGCCGCGCTTGAAGCCGATCACGCGCTCCACCGTGGTGACATGGCGGAAGCGCCAGAGCCGGAAGGCGTCTTCCAGGTCCACCAGCTCTTCGGCCATCTGGTAGAGATCCCAATGCGCTTGCGGGTCGCGGTAGACCTGCAGCCAGGCCTGCTTGACGCCCTCGCTGGCGGCATAGGGCTCGGTCCAGTCGCGCTGCAGATGGCTGGCGGGCACGGCGATGCCGCGCTTGGCCAGCAGCTGCAGCACCACGTCGTAGAGCGAGGGTGCCTGGTAGGCGGCCTGCACCTGGTTCAGCAGATCCGGCCGGTGCGCATGCGGCTTGAGCATGGCTGAATTCTTGTTGCCGAGCATGAACTCGATCTCGCGGTACTGCCAGCTCTGGAAGCCACTGCTGTTGGAGAGGTAGGGCCGGATGGCGGTGTACTCGGGCGGCGTCATGGTGGCCAGCACATCCCAGGCGTGCACCAGCTGCTCCATGATGCGCGAGACGCGCGCCAGCATCTTGAAGGCCTCGGGCAGGCGCTCCTCGGCCACGCAGGCCACGGCGGCGTGCAGCTCGTGCAGCATCAGCTTCATCCACAGCTCCGAGGTCTGGTGCTGCACGATGAAGAGCATCTCGTTGTGCTCGGGCGAGAGCGGATGCTGGGCGGTCAGCACCTGGTCGAGCTTGAGGTAGTCGCCGTAGCTCATGTCCTTGGAGAAGTCGAGCTGGGCGCCCTCGTCCTTGACGATGGCTTCGGTGGAGTGGTGCGGGCAGCTCATGTGACGGCGGCTTTCTGGTTGAATTGTTCCTGCTTCCACTCTTGGGTGGACAGCACTTGCACGAGGTGCTCCACCGCGTCGTAGACCTCGGTGTAGCCGATGTAGAGCGGGGTGAAGCCGAAGCGCAGGATGTGCGGCATGGCTTGCAGATTGGCCGGGTCGCCGGCGCGGAAGTCACCGATCACGCCGCGCGCGATCAGGGCCTGCACCACCGCATAGCTGGCATGCTCCAGCGGTGCGGCCAGGCTCAGGCAGACCTGGCTGCCGCGCTGGGCGGCCTGGCGCGGCGAGGCCACGCGCACGCCCAGCTTGGCGCAGCGCTCGTCCACCAGCTCGATGAAGAGCTCGGTGAGGGCCAGGGACTTCTGGCGCAGCGCCTGCATGCCACCCATGGGTTCGGCGGCCAGCAGGGTGTCGACGCCGCATTCCAGCGCCGCCATCGAGAGCACCGCCGGCGTGCCGCAGAGATAGCGCTGGATGCCCGGTGCGGGTTGGTAGTTGGGCGTGAACTGGAAGGGCGCGGCGTGGCCCATCCAGCCCGACAGCGGCTGCCAGAAACGCTCGGCATGGCGCGGATGCGCCCACACGAAGGCGGGCGCGCCGGGGCCGCCGTTCAGGTACTTGTAGCCGCAGCCGATGGCGAAGTCGGCGTCCGCGCCCTTGAGGTCCACCGGCACGGCGCCGGCCGAGTGGGCCAGGTCCCAGATCACCAGCGCGCCGGCGGCATGGGCCGCGGCGGTGATGGCCTTCATGTCGTGCAGATAGCCGCTGCGGTAGTTCACGCCGGTGAGCATCAGCACCGCCAGTTCGCCGTTCAGCGTGGCGGGGATCTCGTCCACGCTGTCCACCAGCTTCAGCGTCAGGCCATGCTGTTGGGCCAGGCTCTCGGCGATGTAGAGATCGGTGGGGAAGTTGCTGCGCTCGGAGACGATCAGCTTGCGCGCCGGAGCGTCGGCGCGGCTGATGCGCAGCGCGGCCGAGAGCACCTTGTAGAGGTTCAGCGAGGTGGAGTCGGCCACCACCAGCTCGCCGGCATCGGCACCCACCAGGCGTGCGATCTTGTTGCCGATGCGGGCCGGCAGGTCGATCCAGCCGGCGCTGTTCCAGCTCTTGATGAGGTCGTGGCCCCATTCCTGGGTGATGACCTGCTGCACGCGGCCGAGCGCGGTTTTCGGCAGCACGCCGAGCGAATTGCCGTCCAGATAGATCACGCCGGCGGGCAGATCGAATTGGTGGCGCAGCTCGCGCAAGGGGTCTTCGGCGTCGCGGACGTCGCAGTCTTGTCGGGTGGTCACGTGGGGTTCTCCTTCAGAGTTCGCGCAAAACCGCGCGCACGGGTGATGCACAGGCCCCGGCCAGCTTGAGCGGCAGGGCGATGAGTTCGTAGTCGCCCTCGGGCACCTCGTCGAGCACGAGGTTCTCGAGCACGCGCAGGTTCAGGCGCAAGAGCTGCTGATGGCTGGCCAGGCTTTTGCTGCTGGCCGGGTCCACCGAGGGCGTGTCCAGCCCGATCAGCTTGACACCCTGCGCGGCCAGCCACTCAACCGTCTCGGGCGCATAGGCCGTGAAGTCGGGGTTCCAAACGGTGTCGGCGCGCGCGCAGCAGCGCACCAGCACGCGCTCGGGTAAGGGCGCGCCGGCCGCATGCTGCAGATCTTCGATGCGGATCAGCGGGCCGCAGCCGATCGCGTGGATGACGCGGCAGGGGCCCAGATAGGCCTGCAGGTCCACCTCGGCGGCCGAGGCGACGCCATCGGCATAGTGCAGCGGCGCATCGGCATGCGCGCCAACATGGGGCGACATGGTGATGGCGCTGAGGTTCACCGGGCAGTCGGGCGAGAGGCGCGCGGTCCAGCGCAGCGCATAGGGCTCGTCGCCGGGGAAGATGGGCGCATCCGCTGCCACCAGCGGCGAGATGTCCCAGAGTCTCTTGTTCATCGGGATTCCTTCGATCGGCGCGCACCTTATCAAGGCTTCCGGTGCCGTGGTGTCGGTTAATTCCAACAGGAAACGCGCTGCCTGGAAAGTCCCGCTCGCAGCGGGGTACGAGCGCGGGAATGTCCGTAGTCTGGCACATTTTCTATTTAATTGACACCTAAACGATCTAGGCCTAAAGTTCGCCGCAGGCTCAGCAAACATTAGGCAAGGTTCACGATCATGCGCATCACCTGCATAGGCGGAGGGCCGGCCGGCCTCTATTTCGGGCTGCTGATGAAGAAGCTCAATCCGGCGCATGACATCACCGTGGTGGAGCGCAACAAGCCCTACGACACCTTTGGCTGGGGCGTGGTGTTCTCCGATGCCACGATGGAGAACATGCGTGCCTGGGATCCGGAGACGGCCGCCGAGATCCAGGAGGCCTTCAACCACTGGGACGACATCGAGCTGCACTTCAAGGGCCGCGCCATCCGCTCGGGTGGCCATGGCTTTGTGGGCATTGGCCGCAAGAAGCTGCTCAACATCCTGCAGGCGCGCTGCGAGGCGCTGGGCGTGAAGCTGGTGTTTGAGTGCGACGCGCAGTCCGACGAGGACTATGCCGACTCCGACCTCATCATCGCCAGCGACGGCATCAACTCGCGCATCCGCGGCCGCTACGCGGAGGTCTTCAAGCCCGACATCGTGACGCGCCCGAACCGCTATATCTGGCTGGGCACGCACAAGAACTACGACGCCTTCAACTTCCTGTTCGAGAAGACCGAGCATGGCTGGTTCCAGGCCCATGTCTACAAGTTCGACGAGCAGACCACCACCTTCATCGTCGAATGCCCCGAGCATGTCTGGCTGGCCCATGGCCTGGACCAGGCCGACCAGGAGCAGTCGATCGCCTTCTGCGAGCAGCTCTTCGCCAAGAACCTGCAGGGCGCCAAGCTGATGACCAATGCGCGCCATCTGCGCGGCTCGGCCTGGCTGAACTTCCAGCGCGTGGTGTGCGAGCAATGGTCGCTGCAGAACCGGCATGGCAGCCATGTGGTGCTGATGGGCGATGCGGTGCACACGGCGCATTTCGCGATCGGCTCGGGCACCAAGCTGGCGATCGAGGATGCGATCGAGCTGACGCGGCTGTTCAAGGAGCAGGGCGACGAGGCCGGCCACATCCCGCAAGTGCTGGCCGACTACCAGGCGGCGCGCCGCATCGAGACCCTGCGCCTGCAGAACGCGGCCTGGAACGCGATGGAGTGGTTCGAGGTCTGCGGCCTGCGCTACTGCGACCAGCTGGATCCCGAGCAGTTCATGTACTCGATGCTGACGCGCAGCCAGCGCATCAGCCACGAGAACCTGCGCCTGCGCGACAAGGCCTGGCTGGAGGGCTATGAGCGCTGGTTCGCCGCACGCGCCGGCCTCGAGCGCGACCCGGCTCAGCCCGCCGTGCCGCCGATGTTCACGCCCTACACGCTGCGCTCGGTGACGCTGAAGAACCGCGTCGTGGTTTCGCCGATGGCGCAGTACTCGGCGGTGGACGGCATCGCCGGCGACTACCACCTGGTGCACCTGGGCGCGCGCGCCATGGGTGGCGCCGGCCTGGTGTTCGCGGAGATGACCTGCGTGAGCGCGGATGCCCGCATCACGCCCGGCTGCCCAGGCCTGTGGACCGATGCGCAGGGCGCGGCCTGGAAGCGCATCGTCGACTGGGTGCATGCCAACTCCGACGCCAAGATGGCCATCCAGCTGGGCCATGCCGGCGCCAAGGGCTCGACGCGGCGCGCCTGGGATGGCATCGACCGGCAGCTGCTGGAGACCGATACGGAACCGAACTGGCCGCTGATCAGCGCCTCGCCCCAGCAGTATCTGGAGGGTGTGAGCCAGCTCTCGCGGGCCATGGACCGCGCCGATATGGACCGCGTGAAGGCCGACTTCGTCGCCGCCGCGCAGCGCGCCGCCGCGGCCGGCTTCGATTGGCTGGAGCTGCATTGCGCGCACGGCTACCTGCTCTCATCCTTCATCTCGCCGCTCACCAACCGGCGCAGCGACGAGTACGGAGGCAGCCTGGAAAACCGCCTGCGCTATCCGCTCGAGGTGTTTGCCGCGGTGCGCGCCGCCTGGCCGGCGCAGCTGCCGATGTCGGTGCGCATCTCGGCGCACGACTGGGTGGAGGGTGGCATCACCCCGGCCGACGCTGTGTTGATTGCCAAGGCCTTCAAGGCCGCCGGTGCCGACCTGATCGACTGCTCCTCGGGCCAGGTCAGCAAGCAGGAAAAGATCACCTTCGGCCGCATGTTCCAGACCCCGTTCGCCGACCGCGTGCGCCAGGAGGCCGGCATCCCCACCATCGCGGTGGGCGCGATCAGCGAGGCCGACCATGTGAACTCCATCATCGCCGCCGGCCGCGCCGACCTCTGCGCGGTGGCCCGCCCGCACCTGGCGAATCCGGCCTGGACCCTCACCGAGGCCGCCAAGATCGGCTTCACCGAACTGGCCTGGCCCAAGCAATACCGCTCGGCCAAGCCGCAGATGGAGAGCCTGTTTGCGCGGGCCAAGGCGCAGCCATGAGCGAGTTGCACGATCTGCACGCGGTGGTCACGGGCGGTGGCTCGGGCATCGGCGCCGCGGTGGCGCGCGAGTTATTGCTGCGCGGCGCCCGCGTCACCCTGATGGGGCGTGACTTGGCGCGCTTGCAGGCGCAGCGCGCCCGCCTCACCGAGCTGGGCCCGGTGGCCGAGCAGCGCTGTGACGTGGCTGATGAGGCCAGCGTGCAGGCCGCGTTTGCCGCCGCTGCGGCGGACTTCGGCGCCATCGACATCCTCGTCAACAACGCCGGCCAGGCCCAGACCGCGCCGTTTGTGAAGACCAGCCTGGTCGAGTGGCAGCAGATGCTGCAGGTCAACCTCACCGGCACCTTTTTGTGCACCCAGCAGGTGGTGGCGGACATGGCCGAGCGCGGCTTTGGCCGCATCATCAATGTGGCCAGCACCGCTTCGCTGAAGGGTTATGCCTATGTGGCGGCCTACTGCGCCGCCAAGCATGGGGTGCTGGGCCTGACGCGCGCGCTGGCGCTGGAAATGGCCAAGAAGGGCGTGACGGTGAATGCTGTCTGCCCCGGCTATACCGAGACCGAGATCGTCGAGCAGGCGGTGGCCAATATCGTCGCCAAGACCGGGCGCACGGCCGAGGCGGCGCGCCAGCAGCTGGCCGCGGGGAATCCGCAGGGCCGCCTGGTGCAGCCCGAGGAGGTAGCGCACACGGTGGCTTGGCTGGCCTCGCGCGGCGCCAGCGCGATGACGGGCCAGGCGATTGCCGTCTGTGGCGGGGAGTGGTCATGAATCTGATCGATGCCATCGAAGGCCTGGGGCCGGATCTGGAATCCCGTGTGGTGGCCGATGACCACCAGGCGCTCAAGCTCTGGCTGCGCCTGCTGGCCTGCACCACCCGCATCGAGGGCCAGATCCGCAAGCGCCTGAGCCAGGACTTCGCCACCACGCTGCCGCGCTTCGACCTGCTGGCCCAGCTGGAGCGCCACCCCGACGGCCTGGCGATGCGCGAACTCTCGCAGCGCCTGATGGTCACGGGCGGCAATATCACCGGCATCACCGACCAGCTGGAGGCGGAAGGCCTGGTGCTGCGCGTGCCGCATCCCAGCGATCGGCGCTCCTTCAGCGTCAGGCTCACGCCCGCCGGCCGGCGCCAGTTCAAGAAGATGGCGGCCACCCACGAGGGCTGGATCATCGAGCTGCTGGGCGGCTGGGCGCCCGAGCAGAAGGCCCAGGTCTACGGCCTGCTGGCCGACCTCAAGCAACACCTGGGCGGCCTGGAAGCCGCGCCCGCGGCGGACATAAAGAAGCCGGCCCGCAAGGAAGCAAGAAAAAGTAGGAAGGCATCATCATGACCCGAGCCATCGATTCGCATCTGGCCGGCGGCAACCGCCGCAGCCTCGCCGGCTACCAACCCGAGCATTTCCTCTGGCGCCAGCAGGGCGGCGTGGGCGTGATCACGCTGAACCGCCCGGAGCGCAAGAATCCCCTGACCTTCGAGTCCTACGCCGAGCTGCGCGATCTGTTCCGCGTGCTCTGCTATGTGGACGAGGTCAAGACCATCGTGGTGCAGGGCGCGGGCGGCAACTTCTGCTCGGGTGGCGACGTGCACGAGATCATCGGCCCGCTGACCCAGATGACCATGCCGGACCTGCTGGCCTTCACGCGCATGACCGGCGATCTGGTCAAGGCCATGCGGGCCTGCCCGCAGCCCATCGTGGCGGCCATCGACGGCGTGTGTGCCGGTGCCGGCGCCATCATGGCGATGGCCTCGGACCTGCGCGTGGGCACGGCGCGCTCCAAGCTGGCGTTTCTGTTCTCGCGCGTCGGCCTGGCCGGCTGCGACATGGGCGCTTGCGCCATCCTGCCGCGCATCATCGGCCAGGGGCGCGCCTCGGACCTGCTCTACTCGGGCCGCTCGCTGGGTGGCGAGGAAGCCTACCAATGGGGGTTCCACAACCGCCTGGCCGAGCCCGAGGCCCTGGAGGCCACGGCCCTGCAATGGGCGCAGGAAATCGCCAGCGGCCCCACCTTCGGCCACGCCATGACCAAGAAGATGCTGCACCAGGAGTGGTCCATGAGCGTGGACGACGCCATCGAGGCCGAGGCCCTGGCCCAGGCGGTCTGCATGATGACGCAGGATTTCCAGCGCGCCTATCACGCCTTTGTCGCGAAGCAGAAACCTGTATTCGAGGGAGACTGACCATGCATCTCAAACACCTTGAATGGCCCTTCTTCGACGACAAGCATCGTCAACTCGCCGGTGAGCTCGACGCCTGGTGTGCTGCCCATCTGCATGCCGGCCATGGGCAAGACATCGACGCGGAATGCCGTTCCCTGGTCAAGACCCTGGGCGAGGGCGGCTGGCTCAAGCATGCGATCGCCGGCCAGGCCCTGGGCGGCGCGGCGGAGGTGATCGACACCCGCGCCATCTGCCTCTTGCGCGAGACCCTGGCGCGCTACAACGGGCTGGCCGATTTCGCCTTCGCGATGCAGGGCCTGGGCTCGGGTGCGATCTCGCTGGCTGGCACGGACGCGCAGCGCGAACGTTATCTGCCGCGCGTGGCGCGCGGCGAGGCGCTGGCCGCGTTTGCGCTCTCCGAACCCGAGGCGGGCTCGGATGTGGCCGCGATGCAGTGCAGCGCCGTCGAGGACGGCGATGCCTATGTGCTGAACGGCGAGAAGACCTGGATCTCCAACGGCGGCATCGCCGACTTCTATGTGCTGTTTGCCCGCACTGGCGAACAGCCGGGAGCGCGCGGCATCAGCGCCTTCATCGTCGATGCCGGGCTGCCGGGCTTCGAGATCGCCGAGCGCATCGAAGTGATCGCCCCGCATCCGCTGGCGCGCCTGAAGTTCACGAATTGCCGCGTGGCCAAGAGCCAGATGATTGGCGCGCCGGGCGAGGGCTTCAAGGTGGCGATGCGCACGCTGGACGTGTTCCGCACCTCGGTGGCCGCGGCCTCGCTGGGCTTTGCGCGCCGCGCCCTGCAGGAGGGGCTGCAGCAGGCCAGGGAAAGAAAAATGTTCGGCGCCACGCTGGCCGACCTGCCGCTCACCCAGGCCAAGCTGGCCGACATGGCCTGCACGGTGGACAGCTCGGCGCTGCTGGTCTACCGCGCCGCCTGGCAGCGCGACCAGGGCAAGAACGTGACGCGCGAGGCCGCCATGGCCAAGCTGATGGCCACCGAGGGCGCACAGCGCGTCATCGATGCAGCGGTGCAGCTGTTCGGCGGCCGCGGCGTGAAGAGCGGCGAGATGGTCGAGTCGCTCTACCGCGAGATCCGCGCGCTGCGCATCTACGAGGGCGCCAGCGAGGTCCAGCAGCTCATCATCGGACGCGACTTGTTGAAGAACAACGGCTAGAGCAGAACACCATGAGCTATACCGCACATGTCGACACCTTCGCCCGCGACAACCTGCCGCCAGCCGATCAGTGGCCCGAGCTGATCTTCGACGGCCCCGGGCTGCAGTTCCCCGCGCGCCTGAATTGCGCCACCGAGCTGCTGGACCGCTGGGTCGAGCGGGAAGGGCAGGGCGAGCGTCTGTGCATGCAGGCGCCGGGCCTGCGCTGGAGCTATGCCGATCTGCAGGCCCAGGCCAACCGCATCGCCCATGTGCTAGTGCAGGACCTGGGGGTGCAACCCGGCAACCGCGTGCTCTTGCGCGGCGCCAACACGCCGATGCTGGCGGCCTGCTGGTTCGCCATCATGAAGGTCGGTGCCATTGCGGTGGCGACCATGCCGCTGCTGCGCGCCAAGGAACTGGCCCAGGTGATAGACAAGGCCCAGGTCAGCCATGCGCTGTGCGATGCGCGCCTGGCCGAGGAGCTGAACCTGGCACAGGCGCAATGCGCGGACCTCAAGTCGGTGGCGCACTATATGAGCGACGCCGCCGACGGCATCGAGGCGCGCGCCGCCGCCAAGCCGGCCAGCTTCCTGAACGTGGACACCGCGGCAGACGACTGCTGCATCATCGCCTTCACCTCGGGCACGACCGGCCAGCCCAAGGGCACCATGCACTTCCATCGCGACGTGATGGCGATCTGTGCCTGCTGGCCGCCGCATGTGCTCAAGCCCGTGGCCGCGGACATCTTCATCGGCAGCCCGCCGCTGGCCTTCACCTTCGGCCTGGGCGGCCTGGTGCTGTTCCCGATGAGCGTGGGCGCTTCCACGGTGCTGCTGGAAAAGGCCGCGCCCGATGCGCTGCTGGCCGCCGTCGCGCAGTACCGCGCGACCGTGTGCTTCACCGCGCCCACCGCCTATCGCGCCATGGCGGCCCAGGTGAAACAGCATGATCTCTCCAGCCTGCGCAAATGCGTCAGCGCCGGCGAGGCCCTGCCGGCCGCCACGCGCAAGCTCTGGAAGGACAGCACCGGCATTGAGATGATCGACGGCATCGGTGCCACCGAGCTGCTGCACATCTTCATCTCGCACACGGAAGAGCAGGCCCGCCCCGGCGCCACCGGCAAGCCCGTGCCGGGCTACCAGGCCTGCGTGATGAGCGACGAGGGTCAGATCTTGCCGGCCGGCCAGGTGGGCAAGCTGGCGGTCAAGGGCCCCACTGGCTGCCGCTACCTGGCCGACGAGCGCCAGCGCGGCTATGTGATGAAGGGCTGGAACCTCACCGGCGACGCCTATCTGATCGACGCGGACGGCTATTTCGTCTACCAGGCGCGCACCGACGACATGATCATCTCCGGCGGCTATAACATCGCCGGCCCCGAGGTGGAGGCGGCCCTGCTGGCGCACCCGGCGGTGGCCGAATGCGGCGTGATCGGCGTGGCCGACGAGGAGCGCGGCCAGATCGTCAAGGCCTTCGTGGTGCTGCGCCCCGGCCATGCGGAGGATGGGGCCATGGTCAAGACCCTGCAGGACTTCGTCAAGGCGACGGTGGCGCCCTACAAATACCCCCGTGCGATAGAGTTCCGCGCCAGCCTGCCGCGCACCGAAACGGGCAAGCTGCAGCGCTTCAAGTTGAAGCAATCCATGTGACCCTCAGGAGACAAAGACAATGAAGACGAGGACGATGCTCTGCGCCGCACTGGCGCTGCTTGCGGCTCAGCAGACGACTTATGCCGCCGACAAGGTCAAGGTGGGCATGCTCAGCACGCTCTCGGGCCCCGGCGCCGGTCTGGGCGTGGACATCCGCGACGGCTTCAACCTGGCGCTCAAGCACCAGGGTGGCAAGCTGGGCGGTCTGCCGGCCGAGGTGATCACCGCCGACGACCAGCAGAACCCCGATGTGGCCAAGCAGACCACCGACCGCCTGATCAAGCGCGACAAGGTCGACTTCATGACCGGCATCGTGTTCTCCAACATCATGCTGGCGGTGGGCCAGGGCGTGTTCGACAGCAAGACGCCCTATATCAGCGCCAATGCCGGCCCCTCGCAGTACGCCGGCGAGCAGTGCAACCCCTTCTTCTTCAACGTGGCCTGGCAGAACGACAACCTGCACGAGGCGGTGGGCAAGACGGTGCTGGACAAGGGCTTCAAGAAGGTGGTGGTGCTGGCGCCCAACTATCCCGCGGGCAAGGACGCCATCACCGGCTTCAAGCGCTTCTACAAGGGGCCGAATGCGGTGGTGGCGGAGGAGATCTACACCAAGCTGGGCCAGCTGGACTATGCGGCCGAGCTGGCGCAGGCGCGCGCTGCCAAGCCCGACGCGATGTACATCTTCCTGCCGGGCGGCATGGGCATCAACTTCATCAAGCAGTTCGTCGGCGCCGGCCTGTCCAGGGACATCACCCTGTTCGGCCCCGGCTTCTCGGCCGACGAGGACGTGATCAAGGCGGTGGGCGAGCCCATGCTGGGCATGTTCAACAGCTCGCATTGGGCGCACGACATGGACAACGCCGCCAACAAGAAGTTCGTGGCCGATTTCCAGAAGGACTATGGCCGCCTGCCTTCGCTGTACGCCAGCCAGGGCTATGACGCGGCGCTGCTGATCAATGCCGCGGTGCGCGATGTGAAGGGCAAGATCGAGGACAAGGACGCGGTGCTGAAGGCGCTCAAGGCGGCCAAGTTCGAGTCGGTGCGCGGCCCCTTCAAGTTCAACAACAACCAGTACCCGATCCAGGACTACTACCTGCGCGTGATCGGCAAGGACGCGCAGGGTCGCGTCACCAACAAGACCCTGGGCAAGATCTTCGCGAACCACGCCGATGCCTATGCCTCTGCGTGCAAGATGAAGTGAGCTGAAGAGCAAGCGCGCAGATGGACTGGATCCTCGTTGCCGAGCAGGCCCTCAACGGCCTGCAGTTCGGGCTGATGCTGTTCCTGCTGGCGGCCGGGCTGACGCTCGTGTTCGGCATCATGGACATGATCAACCTGGCCCATGGCTCGCTGTACATGGTGGGGGCCTATCTGGCCGCCGCCACGGCGCTGGCGACGGGGTCGTTTGTGCTGGCCGTGGCGGCCGCGGTGATCGGCACCGCGCTGCTGGGCATGCTGCTGGAGCTGGCACTGCTGCGCCGCCTCTACCAGCGCGACCACCTCAGCCAGGTGCTGGCCACCTTTGCGCTGATCCTGATCAGCAACGAGGGCGTGCGCATGATCTGGGGCGAGCAGCCGCTGATGCTCAACACGCCGGCCGCGCTCTCGGGGCCGGTGGAGCTGCTGCCCGGCCTGATGTATCCGGCCTACCGCCTGCTCATCATCGGCGTGGGCCTGGCGGTGGCGCTGCTGCTGTTTCTGCTGGTGACGCGCACCCGCATCGGCATGTGGGTGCGCGCCGGCGCCTCGAATCGCGCCATGGCCACCGCCATGGGCGTCAATATCAAGCGCCTCTTCACCCTGGTGTTCGGTTTCGGTGCGGCCCTGTGCGCGCTGGCCGGCGCGCTGCTGGGGCCGCTGCTGGCGGTGCAGGTGGGCATGGGCGAGAGCATCCTGATCCTGGCCTTCGTGGTGATCGTGATCGGTGGCATCGGCTCGATCCGCGGCGCCCTGGTGGGCGCCTTGCTGGTGGGCCTGGTGGACACGCTCAGCCGCACCCTGCTGCCGGCCGTGATGCGGCAGCTGGCCTCGCCCGAGGTGGCCTCCAATCTGGGCCCGGCGCTGGCGTCCATCCTGATCTATGTGCTGATGGCGGCGGTGCTGTTCTGGAAACCGCAGGGCCTGTTCCCGGCCAGGGGTTGATGCATGAGTTCCTTGAGCAGTTCCGTTTCCTTGCATCACAAGGGCCTCGGCCGCTGGGGCTCGCTGGCCCTGCTGCTGGCGCTGGGCGGCCTGCCCTTCGCGCTCAAGGCGGCGGGTTATGAGTTCTACACCGGCGTGGCCACGCGCGTGCTGATCTTTGCCATCGCAGCCACCAGCCTGAATCTGATCCTGGGCTTTGGCGGCATGGTCAGCTTTGGCCACGCCGCCTTCGTGGGCCTGGGCGCCTACACGGTGGGCATCTTGATGGATGCGGGCGTGAGCAGCGCCTGGATCGCCTGGCCGGCGGCGATGCTGGCGAGCGCCGCCGCCGCGGCGCTGATCGGCGCCATCAGCCTGCGCACGCGCGGCGTCTACTTCATCATGATCACGCTGGCCTTTGCCCAGATGTTCTATTACCTGATGGTCTCGCTGAAGGCCTATGGCGGCGACGACGGCCTGCCGCTGCCACAGCGCTCGGCCCTGCTAGGCCTGGACCTGAAGGACGACCAGAGCTTTTACTTCACCGTGCTGCTGCTGGCCGCCCTGGTGATGGCGGGCGTGCAGCGCCTGCTGAATTCGCCCTTTGGCTGGCTGCTGCAGGGCATCAAGGAAAACGAGACGCGCATGGCGGCGGTGGGCACGCGCGTGTTCGCGCTGCAATGGCAGGCCTTCGTGCTGGCGGGCGCCATCGCCGGGCTGGCGGGCGCGCTGCTGGCCAATCTGAACGGGCTGGTGACGCCGCACCTGATGCATTGGTCGCAATCGGGCCAGCTGATGATCATGGTCATCATCGGCGGCGCGGGGGCGCTGTGGGGCGGCGCGCTCGGCGCGGCGGCGCTGCTGCTGCTGGAGGAGCTGCTGTCCGGCTACACGCTGCACTGGCAGATGGCGCTGGGCCTGCTGCTGCTGGTGGTGGTGCTGTTTGCGCCGCAAGGCCTCAGCGGCTTGGTGCGCAGAAGCAAGGCGGTGCGCCATGGCTGAGTTGCTGGAAGTCCAGGGCTTGGTGAAGCGCTTCGGCGCGCTGGCCGCCACCGACCACGCCAGCTTCGAGGTGCGCCGCGGCGAGGTGCATGCGCTGATTGGCCCCAACGGCGCCGGCAAGACCACGCTGATTCACCAGATCTCCGGTGCGCTGCGCCCGGATGCCGGCCGGGTGATGTTTGCAGGGCAAGACCTGACCCTGGCCAGCGTCGACACCCATGTGCGCGCCGGCCTCGTGCGCTCTTACCAGATCACCAGCATCTTCAGGCGCTTCAGCGTGCTGGACAACCTGGTGCTGGCGGTGCTGGCACGCCAGGGCGGCCAGCGCAGCGCCTGGCGGGTGGCGCGCAAGGACCATGTGGCGCATGCGCGCGCCGAGGCCCTGGCCCAGCGCGTGGGCCTCACCGCCCAGCTGGACCGTGCCGCCGGCAGCCTCGGCCATGGCGAGCAGCGCCAGCTGGAGCTGGGCCTGGCGCTGGCGGCCGAGCCGCGCCTGCTGCTGCTGGACGAGCCCATGGCCGGCATGGGGCCGGATGAATCTGAGCGCATGGTGGCCTTGCTGCAGCTGCTGCGCGAGAAGCACACGCTGCTGCTGGTGGAGCACGACATGGCGGCGGTGTTCAAGCTCGCCGACCGCATCTCCACCCTGGTGTTCGGCCGCGTCATCGCCACCGGCAGCCCGGACGAGATCCGCGAGCATCCCGAGGTGCGCAAGGCCTACCTCGGTGACGAGATGGAGAACGTATGAGCGCCGTGCTGGAGATCCAAGGCCTTGAGGCCGCCTACGGCAGCAGCCAGGTGCTGTTCGGCATCGATCTGCGCATCCGCCATGGCGAGGTGGTGACGCTGCTGGGCCGCAACGGCATGGGCAAGAGCAGCCTGCTGAAATGCCTGACCGGCTGGCTCGCGCCCAGGGGCGGGCGCATCCGCTTTGCCGGCACGGACGTGACCGGCTGGAGCGCCGATCGCATTGCGCGCCTGGGGCTGGCCATCGTGCCCGAGGGCCGGCAGATCTTCCCCAATCTGAGCGTGCGCGAGAACCTCGAGGCCTTTGCCGGCAACCGCTGCGCGGCCCGCGAGCCCTGGGATCTGGAGCGCGTCTATGCGCTGTTCCCGCGCCTGCAGGAGCGCAGCGCCCATATGGGCAACCAGCTCTCCGGCGGCGAGCAGCAGATGCTCGCGATCGGCCGCGCCCTCATCACCAACCCGCAGCTGCTGGTGCTGGACGAGGCCACCGAGGGCCTGGCGCCGCTGATACGCGAGGAGATCTGGCGCTGCCTGCGCACCCTGCGCGAGGCCGGCCAGACGATTCTGGTGGTGGACAAGTATGTGAAGCGCCTGATCGCGCTGGCCGACCAGCACCACATCGTCGAGCGCGGCCAGCTGGTGTGGAGCGGCGACTCCGCGGCCCTCGATGCCGATCACACGCTCTGGCAGCGCTACCTGGGAGTCTGACGATGAGCATCTGCTACCAACGACAGGAACTGGTGCGCTTCGGCCATTGCGACCCGGCCGGCATCGTCTTCTACCCGCGCTATTTCGAGATGCTCAACGCCTGCGTGGAAGACTGGTTCACGCTGGGCCTGGGCGTCGACTATGCCGAGCTGCTGGGGCCGCGCCGGGTGGGCATGCCGACCGTGCAGCTGAACACCGAGTTCAAGCGCGTCAGCCGCATGGGCGAGCTGCTGACCCAGACCATCACCATCGTGAAACTCGGCCGCAGCTCGCTGACGCTGGACGTGCGCTTCAGTGGCAGCGATGGCGATGATGATGACGAGCGCGTGGCCTTTCAACAGGTGCTGGTGTGCACCTCGCTGGCGACCCACCGCCCCATCCCCTTTCCCGATGACCTGCGCGCCGCCCTCGAGCGTGCGCAAGGAGTGACCCCATGAGCAGCAGTAACAGCAGCAACGACAAGACCATCCTGCAACCCGCGGGCTGGGCCGCCCCCAAGGGCTATGCCAACGGCGTGGCCGCCACCGGCCGCCAGGTCTTCGTGGCCGGGCAGATTGGCTGGAATGCGCAATGCCAGTTCGAGAGCGATGACTTCATCGCGCAGGTGCGCCAGACCCTCGTCAACATCAAGGCCGTGCTGGCCGAGGCCGGCGCCGGGCCCGAGCACATCTGCCGCATGACCTGGTATGTCATCGACAAGCGCGAGTACCTGGCGCGCGGCCGCGAGGTGGGCCAGGCCTACCGCGAGGTGCTGGGCCGCGAGTATGGCGTGGCGATGAGCGCGGTGCAGGTGGCGGCGCTGATGGAGGACCGCGCGAAGGTGGAGATCGAGGTGACGGCGGTGGTGGTCTGAGCCGCCGCTTAACCTTGGCAGGCCAAGCGAATTCAAGGGGGAACGAGTACGCCGCGAACGCCAGTCCGCTCGATAGCGCGCTGCACCAGGCCTCGGCTCTTTGCCTCGTCTACGAAGACACGCAGGTAGGCCAGGCCGGCCGAATCGCGGCCCTTGGGGATCGTCAGTGCCTGTTCCTCTGTACCGGGCCGTCCGTCCAGCACCTGGGATCCGGGGACGCGCGGAGCGATGTCGTACAGATTCGTCTTCTGGGCGCCTATGACGTCGGCCTCACCCTTCCTGAGCAATTCGATCAATGCCGATAGGTCTCGACCGCGAACGATCGAAGCGTGCGTAAGTGCTTTGGTGAGTGCAAGGTCGGAGGAACTGCTTGCGACGAGCGCCAGACGTACACCGGGGCGGTCGACCTCATTGAGCGATGCGATGCGTGTTCCAGCCGGCACAAGGTAGCCGTATTCAACGACGAGGTGTGGTTGCGCAAAGTCAAACAGCGACTGGCGCTCTTGCATCACCCCAAGGGAGCCGACGTCCCATTCACCTGCTTGTCCTGCCGCCAGGTACGCCTTCGGGTTCGGATAGACGATGGGCTCGTACACCACGGCCAGACGCGCCGCGAGTTCGCGCCCCAAGTCATGCGATATGCCCCTCAACTCACCGGAGTAGGGGTCCCGGATGGCGTGGACGGGAACGCTGATGAGTCCTACGCGGAGCGCCCCCGTTGGAGCGAGCGCGCGGCGAGCCGCTTCATGCGGATCCTCTGATGTAGTCGCGCATGCAGCGACGAAAAGCGAGAAAAGAGCGCTAGCGACAGTTCGGTGGAACGACATGGCTCACCTTTCGCGTCGCACCAAGCCGCAACTTCCGATCGACGGCACCGGCAGGGGCGGCGATGAGATCCTAGCCCCGAGCACGGCCGTCGCAAAGCAAGACTGGGCGAAGGGGCCCGCGAGCGAGGCCTGCCCCTGTCTCAGCCCCCGCGCCGCGCCGCCAAAAACGCTTCCCGCAACGCCGGCGCCGAGTCCTGCCGCCAGGCCGCAAACACGCGGCTGCGTTCCATGGTCTCGGCCAGGGGCTTGAACACCGCGCCCTGGATGCCGGCCTCGCGGAACGCCGCCGGCACGATGGACACGCCCAGGCCGCGCGCCACCAGGGACACCACCGAGAGCCAATGCCGGCCCTCGTGCTGCAGGCGCGGGTAGAAGCCCTGCTGACGGCACATCTCGACGATGCGCGCGTGATAGTCCGGCGAGCCGCGGCGCGAGAACAGGATGAAGGGCTGGTCGCTGAGGCTGGCCAGCGCCACGCGGCGCTTGGCCGCGGCGGCATGCGTCTCGGGCAGGCAGGCCAGGAAGGGCTCGTCATAGAGCGGCTCGGAGGCCAGCGCCGGGGGCAGGCGGTCGGTGTGCAGCAGGGCCAGATCCAGCTCCTCCTGCAGCAAGGCCTGGATCTGGTCCTGCGAGTTCAGCTCGATCACCACCACCTCCACGCGCGGGTGCGAGGCCTGGAAGGCCTGCAGCCAGTCCGGCAGGCCGTGGAAGAGCGTGGAGCCGACGAAGCCCAGGCGCAGCCGGCCCACCTCGCCGGCCTGCACCTCGCGGGCCTGGGCGCAGGCATCCTCGAAGCGCCCCAGCAGGGCCTGGGCGCTGGTGCGGAAGCTTTCGCCTGCGGGTGTCAGGCGCACGCCCTTGCTGTCGCGGTCCAGCAGGCGCGCACCCACCGCCGCTTCCAGCTGCTGCAGCGCCACCGACAGCGGTGGCTGCGACATCGCCAGGCGCTGCGCCGCACGCCCGAAATGCAGCTCCTCGGCGAGCGCCAGGAAGTAGCGCAGATGGCGCAGTTCCACGCGGGACAGGGCGGCGGCTGCGGCGGAGGTGGCCATATTCGTTGCCTATCGTTGAATGGCTAGAGAGTATTGGACACGAATCGTCGCACAGGGAATACTTGCCGACCAGACGGGCACGGGGAAATACCCCGGTGCATGGCAGATACGACAGGAGATCAACATCATGGCCACCAAGGCAAGCTTCCAATGGGACGACCCGCTGCTGCTGAACGAGCAGCTCAGCGACGATGAGCGCATGGTGCGCGACGCCGCCGCCGCCTATTGCCAGGAGCGCCTGGCACCGCGCGTGCTGGAGGCCTTCCGCCACGAGCGCACCGATCTGGAGATCTTCCGCGAGATGGGTGCGATCGGCCTGCTGGGCCCCACCATCGCGCCCGAGTACGGCGGCCCCGGCCTCAACTACGTGGCTTACGGCCTGATCGCCCGCGAGGTCGAGCGCGTGGACTCGGGCTACCGCTCGATGATGAGCGTGCAGAGCTCGCTGGTGATGGTGCCCATCAATGAATTCGGCAACGAGGCCACCAAGCAGAAGTACCTGCCCAAGCTGGCCAGCGGCGAGTGGATCGGCTGTTTCGGCCTGACCGAACCCAACCACGGTTCCGACCCCGGCTCCATGATCACGCGCGCCAAGAAGGTGGCGGGCGGCTACAGCCTCACCGGCAGCAAGATGTGGATCACCAACAGCCCGGTGGCCGATGTCTTCGTGGTCTGGGCCAAGGACGACGAAGGCGCGATCCGTGGCTTCGTGCTGGAGAAGGGCTTCAAGGGCCTGAGCGCGCCGGCCATCCATGGCAAGGTGGGCCTGCGTGCCTCCATCACCGGCGAGATCGTCATGGACGAGGTGTTCTGCCCTGAGGAGAACGCCTTCCCCGAGGTGCGCGGCCTGAAGGGCCCGTTCACCTGCCTGAACAGCGCCCGCTACGGCATCGCATGGGGCGCCTTGGGCGCGGCCGAGGATTGCTGGCACAAGGCGCGCCAGTACGTGCTGGACCGCAAGCAGTTCGGCAAACCCCTGGCCGCGAACCAGCTGGTGCAGAAGAAGCTGGCCGATATGCAGACCGAGATCACCCTGGGCCTGCAAGGCTGCCTGCGCCTGGGCCGCATGAAGGACGAGGGCACGGCGGCGGTGGAGATCACCTCCATCATGAAGCGCAACAGCTGCGGCAAGAGCCTGGAGATCGCCCGCACCGCGCGCGACATGCTGGGCGGCAACGGCATCAGCGACGAATTCGGCATCGCCCGTCATTTGGTGAACCTGGAAGTGGTGAACACCTACGAGGGCACGCACGACATCCATGCGCTGATCCTGGGCCGTGCGATGACGGGCATCGCCGCCTTCTGAGCCCGGCCGTGCAGCACCGCCCTGGCATCGCCTTCATCGGTGCCGGCCGCCTGGCGCAAAGCCTGGCACCGGCGCTTGCGGCGGCGGGCTGGCCGGTGTTGGCGGTGGGCAGCCGGCGCAGCGAGAGCGCGCTCGCGCTGGCCGCGCGCCTGCCCGATTGCCAGGCCCTGCCGATGGCGCAGGCGGTGGCCACGGCCGAGCTGGTCTTCATCACCACGCCCGACGACGCGATTGCCGGCACGGTGGCCGCCTTACCCTGGCGGCGCGGCCAGATGGCGCTGCATTGCAGCGGCGCCACCGCGCTGGACGCACTCGACGCGGCGCGTGCCGCCGGCGCGCTGGTGGGTGGCTTTCACCCGCTGCAGATTTTTTCCGACCCTGAGACCGCGCGCGCGCTGCTGGCCGGCACCAGCGTGGCCATCGAGGCCGAGGCAGGCTTGCAGGCGCTGCTGCATCGGCTCGCCCATGACATGGGCATGAAACCCTTTGCGCTCCCGCCGGGTAGCCGCGCGGCCTACCACGCGGCAGCAAATCTGGCGGCCAGCTTTCTGCTCTCGATGTTGGACGAGGCCTGCCAGGTCTGGGCCGCGGCCGGCCTGCCGGCCGAGCAGGCGCTGGAGGCCTTGCTGCCGCTCTCGCGCGGCACCTTGGCGGCGGCCCAGCAGCGCGGCCTGGCGGGGGCGCTTTCGGGCCCGATCTCGCGTGGTGACGCCGCCGTGGTGGCCGGCCATCTGCAGGCGCTGCAGGCCATGGGCCCGGCGCATGCGGCCTTCTACCGCGAACTGTCGCGGCGCCAGCTGCTGCTGGCGGCGCAGGCCGGGCGCCTGAGCGCCGCGCAGCAGGCCGCGCTGGCCCGCCTGATCGACGATTGATCCAGGATTCCTCCGCGTTCGTCGCGGCTTGACGGTTCATGTCCAAATGCATAGCATGATATATATCTAGCTATGCGAAATGAACCATGGTGCAGGACATCGTCAAGGAACTCGGCCATCTGAGCCTGGGCACGCGCTTCAAGCGCATCGGTGATCAGCTGCAGGCGCAGGCGCAGGCGCTGCTGGCGGCTGCGGGCATGGACATGCCGGCCTCCCACTTTCCCCTGCTGGCCGCGCTGGACCGGCTGGGCCCCTTGGGGGTCGGCGAGCTGGGCCAGGCGGTGGGCGTCAGCCAGCCGGTGGTCAGCCGCTCGCTGCGTGGGCTCGAAGCCGAGGGGCTGGTGCAGTCCGCCAGCGTCGAGGGCGATCTGCGCATGCGTCGCGTGCGGCTCAGCCGCAAGGGGCAGCAGCTGGTGCAGCGCGCCCAGGCCGAGGTCTGGCCGGCCATCGAGGCGGCGGTGGCGCAGGCCTGCGCGAGCCTGCAGGGCAGCCTGCTGGAGCAACTGGCGGGCCTGGAGGCCGCGCTCGGCGAGGCGCCGCTGCAGCAGCGCGCCGGCATCCGCTTATCCAAGCCCGCACGGGCGCAGCGCCGCGGGAGGGCGCCAGCATGATGATGAACACCAAGGATCTCGATCGGCCCGTCTGGGCCACGCTCAGGCAGGCGCCGCATTGGGCCGAAGGCGGCGATCTGGCGCTGCGCTTCCAGCGCGACGTCAACCTGTTCGCCTCGGCGCGCGATGACAGCGCAGCCAGCCTGGCGGCGCTGCGCGAGCTGGTGGGGGCGGGCGACACCGTCTATGTGCTGCAGGTGCCCGCCATCCGCGTGCCGGACGGCCTGGTGGCCCTGCGCGAGGCCAGCGGCGTGCAGATGCTGGCCGGCCGCGCCGTCGCGCCGCCGGATGGCGCCGTTGACGATACGGCCATCGTCGAACTCGGCGATGCCGATGCCGCCGAGATGCTGGCGCTGGCGCGCCTGACCGAGCCCGGGCCGTTTCTGGCGCGCACCCATCGCATGGGTCGCTTCCTGGGCGTGCGCATCGGCGGCCGCCTCGCGGCCATGGCCGGCGAGCGCATGCGCTTTCCCGGCGCCACCGAGCTGAGCGGGGTCTGCACCCATCCGGACTTCCGCGGCCGCGGCCTGGCGCGGCGCCTGTCGGCGGCCGTGACGGTGGCCATCCAGCAGCGCGGCGAACAGGCCTTTCTGCACGCCTGGGCGAGCAACCGGGCCGCGATCGCCCTCTACGAAGGCCTGGGCTTCGTGCAGCGCACCGAGGTCAAGGTGGCGGTGCTGCAGCGGGCCGACTGAGGCTCAAACGCTGGGCCAGACCCCCGCCTGCACGTCCAGGCGCGTGTACCAGTCGGAGGGCAGGGTGCCGGCCCACACCAGGTTGTGGTGCGGCAGCAGGCGCTTCTTGGCAAAGGTCATGCGCGCATCGGCCAGCGAGAGCAGGCTGCGTGCGCTCCAGTCCTTGCCGGCCGGGCTGGCGGCCACGCCCAGGGTGATGGTGAGGCGGGCCGGGCCCTCGGTGCCGGCGAACGCGGCTTCCACCGCGGCGCGCAATTGCTCGGCCACGGCCGAGGCGGCGAGCACATCATGGCCGGGCAGCAGCACCACGAATTCATCGCCACCCAGATGGCTCAGCTGCGCACCCGCGGGGATGGCGCCGCTCAGCGTGTCGGCCAGCTTCAGCAGCACGGCCTGCGCGGCATCGGCGCCCTGGCTGTCCTGGTAGGCCTTGAAATGGTCCAGATCCAGGGTCAGCAGGGAGAGCACCTTGCCGCTGCTGCGCGCTTGCGTGGCGGCTTGCTCCAGTTGTTCCAGCATGGCCTTGCGGTCGGGCAGTGTCGTCAGAACTTCATCCAAGGCCAGGGTCGAGGGCATCACAAACTCCAAGGGGATCGATGAGCCATGCTAGTGAGGCGCGCAGGCCTTCCCCATGCTCCAAAACCCTGGGGCTTGCGACAGGTCAATGTTTCAGCGGCTGTGCGAGGTCAGCTTGGCCAGCGGTGACGCCAGGCTGATGCCGGGCGCGGCGCGGCGCGCGCGTTGCGGACTGGGCGCGGTGGCCGGGTCCTGCTCGTCCAGGTCTTCCTGTGCCGAGCCGGTCAGCAGACCCACGCCGTCGGGGCTGCGGCGCATCGCCACGCCCACGGTGAGGATGTCGATCACCAGCAGGTGCAGGATGCGGCTGACCATGGGCAGGTGGGTGGAGACGTCCTCCACATGGTCGACGATCAGGGCCGCATCGGCCTTGCGCGCCAGCGGCGACTGGCTGGCGGTGATGGCCAGGATGGCGGCGCCGCGCTCGCGCGCCGCCTCGGCCACCGCCATCAGCTCGGGCAGCTTGCCGCTGCTGCTGATGATGACCGCCACGTCGTTGGGCTTGAGCGTCTGCGCCGCCAGCAGCTGGAGGCGCGGATCGGTGTAGGCGCCGCTGGAAATGCCGAAGCGCAGGAACTTGAACTGCGCATCCTGCGCCACCACGCCGTAGTGGCCGACGGCGAAGAACTCCACGCGCGGCGCATGCACCAGCAGCTCGATGGCGCGATCGATCATGTCGCGGTTCAGCTGGCTGCGCACCTGCAGGATCGCCGAGGCGGTATTGCCCAGCACCTTGGCGCCCAGCTCGATCATGCTGTCGTCGTTGGTGACCTGGGTGTGCGTGACCGGCACCGTGCCGGTGAGGCCCGAGGCCAGGCGCAGCTTGAAGTCCGACAGGCCCTCGCAACCCAGCGAGCGGCAGAAGCGGATCACCGTGGGCTGGCTCACCGCCGCGGCCTTGGCGATCTCGGCGATCGGGTCGTTGAGCGCCTTGCGCGGATGCGCCAGCACATGCTCGGCCACGCGCAGCTCCGCGGGCGAGAGCTCGCTGCGGGCACGCCGGATCTGCTCCAGGATGGCCGAGCCCGGCGAGTGCTCGAGGCTGCGCAGCTGCGCCTCCAGGATCGCCGAGGCGCCCTTGAAGGTGGCATGCTCGGCGGTGATCACGAAGGTCGGGATCGCCGCCACATAGCTGCTGAAGCGGCCCTTCTGCTCGAAGCGGGCGCGGAACTGCGAACGGTCGAAATACTCGCCCAGGCGCGGCACGATGCCGCCGCCGATATAGATGCCGCCCAAGGCGCCCAGCGTCACCGCCAGGTTGGCCGCGGCCGTGCCCAGCAGGGCGCAGAACAGCTCCAGGGTCTGCACGCACACCGGGTCGCTGGCCTCCAGCGCGCGCTGGGTGATGTCAGGCGCATGCAGCTCCAGCGCGGGCGCCTTCAGGTAGTCGGCCATGGCGCGGTACATCAGCTCCAGGCCGGGGCCGGAGAGCAGGCGTTCGAACGAGACATGCTCGAACTCTTTCCATGCATGGCGCAGCAGCGCGATCTCGCGCTCGTCGCGCGGCGAGAAGCTGGTGTGACCGCCCTCGGTGCCCAGCGCGATCCAGCCATCGCCGGCCGGGATCAGGCCCGACACGCCCAGGCCCGAGCCCGAGCCTAGGATGCCGATCACGCTGTTGGCGCGCGCCTCGCCGCCGCCCACCTGGCGCAGCTCGCTGCCACGCAGGCGTGGCAGCGCCATCGCCAGCGCGGTGAAGTCGTTCACCACCACCAGGGTGTCCAGGCCGAGGCGCTGGCGCATGTCCTCGATCGAGAACTCCCAGTGGTAGTTGGTCATGCGCACCTGGTCGCCCTCCACCGGGTTGGCGATGGCGATGGCGGCATGCGCGATCTGCACCGCCGGCAGGCTGCCCAGGTAGGCGCTCACCGCGGCGTGGAAGTCGGCGTGGTCGGCGCAGCGCAGCGAAGAGATATGACCGAACTCGCCCGGCGCCGTCTCCAGCGCGAAGCGGGCATAGGTGCCGCCGATGTCGGCGATCAGCCGGGGGCTGTCGAAATCAAGCATGAATGAATGTGTGATGCGCGGGCTGGGGCGTGCGAGGGCAAATGGCGCTGGGCCATGAGCGCGTGATTATGGCCGCGCCCGTCCGGGCTGCCGAAAGGGTTCGCCCCAGGGCCCGGCCTGAGCACTCTCCGGAGATGAAATGTAGTGTGACTACAAGTCGACTTCAATGCAAGCGGGTGGCGTGGGCGGCGAATTTTCGGCATTCCTTTGGCAATAGCGGGCGATTTCTTCAGTGAAAACCCGCGAGATGGGGCCGCTTCGGGCTCGGCTGGTGCTTCGGCTCTTGTGTTGGTGATGTAGTTTTGCTACCTTTCGGGCCGTACACAAGATGCCGCTGGAATTGATGACCGTGCCCCATTTGTCGAACAACGCAAGCCCGAGCGCGGAGGCCTATCCCTGGTTGGTGGCCGATGTGGGTGGCACCAATGCCCGCTTTGGTTGGGTGGCCGGCCCGGATTCGGGGGTGCAGCATGTGCAGGCCCTGTCGGTGCCGGCGCATCGCGGCCTGGCGGAGGCGGCGCGCGTCTATCTGGCCGGCCTTGCGGGCCGGGTGCCGGAGGCGCGGCCGCGCCGCGCCGCACTGGCCGTGGCCACCGCCGTCACCGGCGACCAGGTCGATTTCACCAACAGCCATTGGGCGTTCTCACGCCGGCAGCTGCAGGCGGAGCTGGGGCTGGAGGCCTTGCTGGTCTTGAATGACTTCGAGGCGCTGGCGCTGTCGCTGCCGCGCCTGCGCGCGGCGCAATTGCGCGCCCATGGTGAGCTGCCCCTGCCGAGCGGTTGCCTGGCGGTGATCGGCCCGGGCACCGGGCTCGGTGTTGCTGGTGTGGTGCAGACGGCGCATGGCTGGGTGGCGCTGCCGGGGGAGGGTGGGCATGCCACGCTGGCCGCCACCAATAACTTCGAGAGTGAGTTGCTGGCGCTGGTGCGCGAGGACCATGTGCATGTCTCGGCCGAGCGCCTGCTGTCGGGCATCGGCCTGCCGCTGCTGCATGGTGCGATGGCGCGCCTGCTCGGGGGCGCGCCGCTGCAGGCGTTGAGTCCGGAGCTGATCGTGGAGCGCGGCGTGGCGGAGCAGGACGAGTTGTGCACGCGCACGCTGGACCAGTTCTGCGCCTTCCTGGGTGGCTTTGCCGGCAATGTGGCGCTCACGCTCGGTGCGCGCGGCGGCGTCTACATCGGCGGCGGCATCGTGCCGCGCCTGGGTGAACGCTTCTTCTGCTCCGAGTTCCGTCGGCGCTTCGAGGCCAAGGGGCGGTTTGAGCCTTATCTGCGCGGCATCCCCAGCGCCTTGATCACCGACACCCTGGCGGCCCTGGGTGGTGCCGCCTTGGCGATCGAGCAATTGGAGGCGTGATCGCCCGCTGCATCGGTGTCGATCAATTTGTGAATGTAGTCAAAGTACAAATGCGACACCGCGTAAACCTGTTTCTGGATGCCAAAGGTCACGAAAAATACGTATAAACCCTTGGTTATCCGATGGAATTTTCTGGAATTGTGGCAAAAAAGTGAGATTAAGGGTTTGTGTTAGCTAGTCTTGTGATCTAGTTTTAGTACAAAATTTCTGTCATCGTTGGTTCTGGATTCCCTGTAGGCGCATTGCGTCGAATCCCAGCAGGGGCATGTGTTGTTGCAAAAAGCTTCAGGAGACAAGCAATGAAGAGTTCGCAAACGAAGCGCGAGTTGTTCCGGGTCAATCCCGTTACGGCTGGCTGCCTGGTCTTGATGATCGCGGCCGGTGGCGCGCAGGCGCAGACCACCGACAAGCTCGACACCGTGGTGGTGACCGGTATCCGCAAGGGCATCGAAGACGCCATCTCGGTCAAGAAGCAATCGGACTCCATTGTTGAGGCCATCTCCGCCGAAGACATCGGCAAGCTGCCCGACGCCAGCGTGGCCGAGTCGATCTCGCGCCTGCCCGGCGTGACCGCACAGCGCAGCGCCGTGACCGGCCGTGCTTCGCAGGTCAGCGTGCGCGGCATGTCGCCCGACTTCAACGGCGGCCTGCTGAATGGCCGCGAGCAAGCCTCCACCGGCAGCAGCCGCGGCGTGGAATTCGACCAATACCCGGCCGAGCTGCTGGGCAGCGTGGTGGTCTACAAGACGCCGGACGCTTCGCTGATGGGTCAGGGCCTGTCGTCCACCATCGACCAGCAGACCGTGCGCCCGCTGAGCTTTGCCAAGCGCACCACGGCGATCAACTACCGCAAGGAACACACGACCAAGGCCGAGGACCAGCCCGGCTTCGGCACCGGCAGCGGCGATCGCGCCTCGCTGTCCTACATCGACCAGTTCGCCGATCGCACCGTGGGTGTGGCGCTGGGCCTGACCAAGTCCAAGTCCAAGGGCGGTGGCCGTCCGAACTTCAACACCTGGGGTGGCTGGGTGGCCGACGTTGACTACAACGGCGGCAAGGTGAAGACGCCTGGCGGCTTCACGACCGACATCGAGAGCACCGACTTCGACCGTACCGGCGCGATGGCCGTGCTGCAGTACAAGCCCAACAAGGACTTCGAGACCATCCTGGATGCGTTCTGGTCCAAGGGCAATTTCTCGGTCAAGAAGCGTGGCCTGGAAGGCCCGGTGGGCGGCCTCTCGGCAGGCGCGAACGACACCGGCGGCACGCTGATCAATGCCACGGTCTCGGGCGGCGTGGCCACGGCCGGCACCTTCACCAACTGGAAGGGCGTGATCCGCAACCACAACGAGGACTACACCGACGAGTTGAAGTCCGTGGGTTGGGCCAACAACCTGAAGGCGGGCGGCTGGACGCTGAAGAGCGACCTTTCCTACTCCGACGTGAAGAAGGTCTCCGAGCGCTTCGAGACCACCGCCGGCCTGCCTGGCAACACCACCAACGTCAAGGACACGCTCTCATACACCGGCTTCGACGGCAAGAACCTGGCCGACGTGAAGTACACGAGCGGCCTGAACTACGCCGACCCCAGCATCATCAAGCTGACCGACGTGCAGGGCTGGGCCGGCGCCAATGGCGTGCAGGACGGCTATTACGCCAACCCCGTCACCACCGACAAGATCAAGTCGCTGCGCCTGAGCGGCAAGCGCGACGTGGAGCTGGGCCCTCTGGTGGCGTTCGACATCGGCGCCAACTACACCGACCGCAGCAAGGAGCGCATCACGCGTGAAGGCGCACTGGTGATCCTGGGCGGCCTGAATGCCGACGGCTCGGTGAAGAACCGCCTGATCTCGGCCGACATGCCCAACCCCAGCACCGGCGTCGGCGGCCTGACGGGCATCCCGACCCTGAACTGGAATCCTGCCGGCTCGGTGGGCTCGGTCTACCAGCTCAATGCCTGGTCCGACCATGACATCGTGGGCAAGAGCTGGGGCGTCGAGGAGAAGGTCACCACCGCCTACTTCAAGGGCGATATCGACACCACCGTCGGCAGCCTGCCGGTGCGCGGCAATATCGGCCTGCAGGTGCAGAACACGCGCCAGACGGCCACCGGCTTCAAGGTCGAGCAGGCCACTTGCGACGGCGGCACCCACCAGTGCCAGTACTCCGGCGTGAGCGCCACGCACAGCTTCAACGATGTGCTGCCCAACCTGAACCTGTCTGCCGATCTGGGCAGCGATCAGGTGGTGCGCTTCGGTGTGGGCCGCGTGCTGGCTCGTCCGAACATGGAAGACATGAAGGGCACCATCGACTTCAGCCTGAAGTCCGATGTGACCCCGGCGCGCCTGAACGGCTCCGGCGGCAACCCCTACCTCGAGCCCTTCCGCGCCGACGCGCTGGACCTCTCCTACGAGAAGTACTTTGGCAAGAAGGGCTACATCAGCGTGGCCGGCTTTGCCAAGAAGCTCAAGACCTACATCCTGAAGGTCGACCAGGTGTTTGACTTCGCGTCCTACCTGACGCCGGGTTCGACGCTGCCGCCGAGCGGCAGCACGGTGGGCTTCCTGAGCCGTCCCTTCAATGGCTCGGGCGGCAATATCCACGGTGTCGAGCTGGCCGTGAACGTGCCGCTGAACATGGTGTTCGATGCCCTGGATGGCTTCGGCGTGATGGTCAACTACTCCAACACCAGCAGCTCGCTGAAGCTGCCGGCCGCGGCCTTCCAGACCCAGAACGTCAACATCCCGTCGATCCCGCTGCCGGGTCTGTCCAAGCAGGTCACCAACCTGCGCGCCTACTACGAGAAGCATGGCTTCCAGATCGCCGTAGCCGCCCGCAAGCGCTCGGACTTCCTGGGCTCGATCTCGGACTACCAGGACAAGACCCAGCTGGTCTTCATCAAGGGTGACACCCAGGTCGATCTGCAGGCCTCGTACGAGTTCAACGATGGCTACCTGAAGGGGCTGTCGGTGCTGGCCCAGGCTGGCAATCTGACCAACTCCGAGCTGGCCTATTACGACGCTGCGAACGGCAACACCACCGATCGCAAGAAGTTCGGCAAGACCTATATGCTGGGCCTGAACTACAAGTTCTGAGCGCGCTGAGCCAACAGGTGTTTGTGCTCCCCAACGGGCCGGGCACCTGATCTATTCTCGCGGGGGACCAAAGAGCACTTTGGTTCCCCGTTTTTCATTTCGTGAGGCATGAGCATGATGCAGCCGGCACTTCTGAAAACAATCGTCATCGTGGGCGGCGGCACCGCCGGCTGGATGACGGCGGCGGCCCTGGCCACCACCCTGCGCGGCCGTTACCAGATTCGCGTGGTGGAGTCCGACGAGATCGGCATCGTGGGTGTGGGCGAGGCCACCATCCCGATGATCCAGCTCTTCAACAAGGTGGTGGGCATCGACGAGAACGAGTTCATGCGCGCCACCCAGGGCAGCTTCAAGCTGGGCATCGAGTTCGTCAACTGGGGCAAGCTGGGCGACCGCTATATGCACGGTTTCGGCCCGATCGGCCAGGCGCTCTGGACCGTGCCCTTCGAGCAGTACTGGCGCAAGATGCACGCGCTCGGCCGCGCCCAGGGGCTGGAGAACTACTCCATCACCCGCATGGCCTGCAAGGCCAACAAGTTCATGCCCCCGCGCCACGATGTGGAGAACTCGCCGCTCAACCACATCGCCTACGCCTATCACTTCGATGCCAGCCTGTATGCGCGCTATCTGCGCAAGCTCTCGGAAGAGCGCGGCGTGCGGCGCACCGAGGGCAAGATCACCCATGCCACGCAGCGCGCCGGCGATGGCCACATCGACGCCGTGGTGCTGGAAAGCGGCGAGCGCGTGGAGGGCGATCTCTTCATCGACTGCTCGGGCTTCCGCGGCCTGCTGATCGAGCAGACGCTCAAGACCGGCTACGACGACTGGACCCATTGGCTGCCCTGCGACCGCGCGCTGGCCGTGCCCTGCGAATCGGTGCCGGTGCTCACGCCGTATACGCGCTCCACCGCGCATCGTGCCGGCTGGCAATGGCGCATCCCCCTGCAGCACCGCACCGGCAATGGCCATGTGTTCTGCAGCAACGCCATCAGCGAGGACGAGGCCGCGGCGACCTTGCTGGCCAATCTGGATGGCAAGCCGCTGGCGGACCCGCGCCTGATCAAGTTCGTCACCGGCATGCGCCGCAAGACCTGGAACAAGAACGTCATCGCCATCGGCCTGGCCAGCGGCTTCCTGGAGCCGCTCGAGTCCACCAGCATCCACCTGATCCAGGCCACCATCCAGCGCCTGATCGACTACTTCCCCGATCAGGGCTTCAGCCAGACCGACATCGACGAGTTCAACCGCCAGAACCGCTTCGAGTACGAGAGCATCCGCGACTTCATCATCCTGCATTACCACGCAAATCAGCGCACCGATTCCGAGTTCTGGAAGGCCTGTGCGGCCATGGCGGTGCCCGAGTCGCTGCAGCGCAAGATGGCGCTCTACCAGTCGCGCGGCCGCATCGTGCGCTTCAACAACGAACTGTTCTCCGAGGTCGGCTGGCTGCAGGTGATGGAAGGGCAGAACCTCGCGACCCAGGGCTACAACCCGTTGGCCGACCTGCTGCCCGAGGGCGACACGGCCGACTACCTCGAGAGCGTGCGCGGCGTGATTGCGAAATGCGTGGACGTGATGCCGGACCATGCGGCCTATATCCAGCAGCACTGTGCGGCGCCAAAGAAGATGTAGTTTGATTACGAAATTTTGTCTTATGTCCGGGAAAACCATGCAAATATAGGTTTTGCAATCGTTATCAATGCGTAGTAAAACTACGTCATGTTGAGAAAGCACATCACCAGGCGGCAGTTCACGGCTTCCGGCATGGCGCTCGCCACCGGCCTGGCGTCGGCGGCCCCCGCGGCCGCGGCGCCCCTGGTGATCTGGTTCACCGTCGAAGGGGCCAAGGGCATGCGGCGTGTGGCCGAGGCCTTCAGCGCGGCCACCGGCGTGCCGGTGGTGGTGGAAACGCCCGACGACGGCCCTTCCAAGTTCCAGCAGGCCGCGTCCGCGGGCAAGGGCCCGGACATCTACATCTACACCCACGACCGCATCGGCGAGTGGGTGGCGGGCGGCCTGCTGCATGCGGTGACGCCGGGCAGGGCGCTGCGCGAGGATATCGATGCGCTGGCCTGGGATGGCTTTGCCTGGCGCGGCCGCAGCTGGGGCTACCCCTATGCGATCGAGGCGGTGACCCTGCTCTACAACAAGGCACTGGTGGCGCGGCCACCGGCCAGCTTCGACGAGGTGTTCGAGCTGGACGCGCAATTGTCGCGGCAGGGTCGCAAGGCCATGCTGTGGGACTACACCAATGCCTATTTCAGCTGGCCGCTGTTCTCGGCCCATGGCGGCTACGCCTTCAAGCGCCGCGTCGACGGCAGCTACGACGCCCGTGACACCGGCCTTGGCTCGCCCGGCGCGCTGAAGGGCGCGGAACTGCTGGCGCGCATGATCCGGGAGGGCCTGATGCCCGCGGGCATCGGCTATGCCGAGATGGAGGCCGCGCTGGCCCAGGGGCGCGTGGCCATGATGATCAACGGGCCCTGGGCCTGGGTGAATCTGCAGCGCGCCGGCATCGATTTCGGCGTGGCCCGCATCCCCATGGTGGAAGGCCGCGCCGCCGCGCCCTATGTGGGCGTGAAGGGCGTGATGATCAACCGCGCCACGCGCCAGCGCGAGCTGGCGGTGGAGTTCATCGAGCATTACCTGCTCACGCCCGAGGGCCTGCGGCTGGTGAACCAGGCCGAGCCGATCGGCGCGCCGGCCAGCCGCCGCTTCTATGCCGAACTGCTGACCGACCCGCGCCTGGGCCCCAGGATCGCCGGCATCATGGCCTCGGCCAAGGACGGCATGCCCACGCCCTGCATCCCGGAGATGGGGCGCTTCTGGGCCGCGATGAAATCCTCGCTGACCAATCTCAGCGAGGGCCGGCAGACGCCCGCCGAGGCCATGGCCGCGGCGGTGCGTCGCATCCGGGAGGGCGCATGAGCGTTGCGCTGCTGCAGCGCCTGCTGCTGCCCGCCGCGGTGCTGGGGCTCTTGTATGCGCTGATGGGCGTGTATGCCAGCGGCCAGACTCTGCTGGCCGCCATGCTGCTGGCGGTGGGCGCGCTGGCGATCTGGACCTACAGCTCGCCGCGCACCGGCGCGCTGCGCTACCTCTTTCCCGGTGTGGCCGCGGCCCTGGTGTTCGTGGTCTTCCCCATGCTTTACACCTTCGGCCTGGGCTTCAGCAACTACAGCGCCAGGAACCTGCTGGACTTCGAGCGCGCGCGCGCCTATCTGCTGGAGGAGCGCATTCGCGAGCAGGGCTCGGAGCGCGAGTTCAGCCTGCACCGCGAGGGCGACGGCCTGCGCCTGCTTCTGACCGGCGCCGCGGGCGAGCTGCTGACGCCGCGCTTCCGGCCCGATGCCGAGCACCCGCAAGACCTGACCCTGGTGGCGGCGGGCGAGACGCTGGCCGCCCCCCTGGCCATGGCGGAGCGCGTGGCCCTGCTGCCCGCCCTGCGCGTACTGCGCCTGCGCGATGCGGCAGGGCAGGTCTACACCCTCAGCAGCCTGCGCGAGTTTGCACAGAGCCGGCCGCTCTATGTGGAGGCGGCGGACGGCGTGCTGACCGACCAGCTGAGCGGCACGCGCTACCAGCCCGATGCGGGCGAGGGCTTCTACACCAGTGCCAGCGGCGAACAGCTGCAGCCCGGCTACCGCGTCAACGTGGGCTGGCGCCACTACGCACGCGTGTTCACCGAGCCGCGTTTCCGCGCGCCCTTTCTGAGCGTGTTCGTCTGGACGGTGGTGTTCGCCGGCATGACGGTGCTGCTGACCACCGCGCTGGGCCTCTTGCTGGCGGTGCTGCTGAACTGGGAGAGCCTGGAGGCGCGCGCGGCCTACCGCCTGGTGCTGTTCCTGCCCTATGCGGTGCCGGGCTTCATCTCCATCCTGGTGTTCAAGGGCCTGTTCAACCAGAACCTGGGCGAGATCAACCTGATCCTGCACGGCCTGTTCGGCGTCCGGCCGGCCTGGTTCTCCGATCCGCTGCTGGCCAAGTGCATGCTGTTGATCGTCAACCTGTGGCTGGGCTTCCCCTACATGATGGTGTTGTGCACCGGCATGATCAAGGCGATTCCCGCCGATCTCTACGAGGCCTCGGCGGTGGCGGGCGCGGGCCCCTGGGCCAACTTCAAGCTCATCACCATGCCCCTGATCCTGAAGCCGCTCACGCCACTGCTGATCAGCGCCTTCGCCTTCAACTTCAACAACTTCGTGCTGATCAGCCTGCTCACCGGCGGCCGCCCGGATCAGCTCGACACCAGCCTGCCGGCCGGCACCACCGACATCCTGGTGTCCTATACCTGGCGCATCGCCTTCCAGGATTCGGGCCAGCAGTTCGGCCTGGCCTCGGCCATCTCCACGCTCATCTTCCTGATCGTGGCCGCCATCACCCTGGTGCAGATGCGCATGACGCGGCTGGACCAGGATCACAAGCGTTAGCAGCAGGGGAGCGCAGGCATGGCGATTGTTCAATCCAAGTCGCAGCGCTGGCGCAAGCTGGCGGCGCATCTGTTCCTGCTCACGCTCTGCGCCGCGGTGGTGTTTCCGTTTCTGGTGGTGCTGTCGGTGTCGCTGCGGCCCGGCAACTTCGCCTCCGGCAGCCTGATCCCGCAGACGCTGAGCCTGGAGCATTGGCGCTATGTGCTGGGCCTGCCCTATGCGGGGCCCGACGGGCGCCTGCTGGAGCCCGATCTGCCGGTGCTGCGCTGGCTGTGGAACTCCATCAAGGTGGCCACCATCTCGGGCCTCGTCACGCTGCTGTTCTCCACCACCGCCGCCTATGCGCTCGCGCGCATGCGCTTTGCCGGGCGGCGTGCCCTGCTCACCGCGCTGATGCTGATGCAGATGTTTCCGGCGGTGCTGGCCCTGGTGGCGATCTATGCCATCTTCGACCGCCTCGGCAGCGTCGCGCCCTGGCTGGGGCTCAACACCCATGCCTCCCTGGTGCTGGCCTATTCGGGCGGCATCGCCATGCATGTCTGGACGCTCAAGGGCTATTACGACACCCTGCCGCAGGAGGTGGAGGAGGCCGCGCGCGTGGACGGTGCCAGCGTCTGGCAGACCTTCTGGCGCGTGCTGCTGCCGATGGCCCTGCCTATCCTGGCGGTGGTGTTCCTGCTCGCCTTCATCGGCGCCATCATCGAATACCCGGTCGCCTCGGTGCTGCTGACCCAGCAGGACCAGCTCACCCTGGCGGTGGGCGCCAAGCTCTTCGTGCATGAGCACAACTTCCACTGGGGTGATTTCGCGGCCGCGGCGATCCTGTCGGGCCTGCCCATCACCGCGGTGTTCTTGCTGGCCCAGCGCTGGCTCATCGCCGGCCTGGCGGCCGGCGGCGTCAAAGGATGAACCCCAACGTGCGCTTCCATTCCCTCGCTCCCACCCTGCTGGCCCTGGCCTGCCTTTTGCCCTCCACCTCCGTCATGAGCCAACCCCCCGC
>NZ_JBYTBE010000007.1:0-169243 GCF_058788955.1 Roseateles sp. FW301-B2 | reverse complement strand
GTCAACCTCTCGACCGCGCACATCGCCGCGATCGAGACCGCCGACCTGAAGTCGCTGTCGACCTCGGCCCTGCGCGCACTGACGAGCGACCAGCTGGATGCGCTGACCAACGGCCAGCTGCAGGCCCTGACCTCGGCGCAGGTTGCCGCGCTCACCACGGCCCAGGTGCAGGGCCTCAACACCGGTGATCTGAACGCCTTCACCAGCGACCAGTTCGCCAAGTTCACCTCGGCCCAGGTCGCCGCGATGAGCAGCGACCAGATCGCCCACCTCACGACCGAAGACCTCAACGCCCTGGGTACGGCCCAGTTCGCGGCGATGAACTCCGACCAAGTGGCGGCACTGACCTCGGTGCAGCTGCCCAAGCTGGAGTCCGCCGACCTGCGCGCCATCAGCACGGCCGCCCTGCGTGCCCTGAGCTCGGATCAGGTGGCCGACCTCACCAGCGACCAGATCGCCCAGCTGACCACCGCCCAGGTGGCGGCGCTGAACATCAACCCCGACCAGTTCGGTGGCCTGTCCACGGCCGACGTGGTGGCCCTGAGCTCGGCCCAGATCGCCGCGCTGACCTCGGCCCAGGTGGGCAACCTCTCGACCGCGCAGATCGCCGCGATCGAAACCGCCGATCTGAAGTCGCTGTCGACCTCGGCCCTGCGCGCGCTGACGAGCGACCAGCTCGACGCGCTGACCAACGGCCAACTGCAGGCCCTGACCTCGGCCCAAGTCGCCGCGCTGACGACCGCCCAGGTCCAAGGTCTCAACACCGGTGACCTGAACGCCTTCACCAGCGACCAGTTCGCCAAGTTCACCTCGGCGCAAGTCGCCGCGATGAGCAGCGACCAGATCGCGCATCTGACCACCGATGACCTGAATGCCTTCGGTACGGCCCAGTTCGCCGCCCTGAACTCCAGCCAGGTAGCGGCCCTGACCTCGGTGCAGCTGCCCAAGCTGGAATCGGCCGATCTGCGTGCCATCAGCACGGCCGCCTTCAAGGCGCTCAGCTCCGACCAGATCGCCGACCTGAGCAGCGACCAGATCGGCTCACTCACCACCGGCCAGATCAATGCGCTGACCACCGACCAGCTGCCCGGCCTGTCGTCCGCCGACATCGTGGCCCTGAGCTCGGCCCAGGTGGCCTCGCTGACGGCCGCCCAGATCGTCAACCTCTCGACCGCGCATATCGCCGCCATCGAGACCGCCGACCTGAAGTCGCTCAGCACCTCGGCCCTGCGTGCGCTGACGAGTGACCAACTCGATGCGCTGACCAACGGCCAGTTGCAGGCCCTGACCTCGGCGCAGGTCGCCGCGCTCACCACGGCCCAGGTGCAAGGTCTCAACACCGGTGACCTGAACGCCTTCACCAGCGACCAGTTCGCCAAGTTCACCTCGGCCCAGGTCGCCGCGATGACCAGCGACCAGATCGCACACCTCACCACCGAGGACCTGAACGCCTTCGGTACGGCCCAGTTCGCCGCGCTGAATTCCGACCAGGTCGCTGCGCTGACCACGGTGCAACTGCCCAAGCTGGAGTCCGCCGACCTGCGTGCCATCAGCACCGCAGCGCTGCGCGCCCTCAGCACCGAACAGATCGACGCGCTGACCAGCGACCAGATCGGTGCCATGACCACGGCCCAGGTGGCGGCACTGACCACCAACCCCGACCAGTTCGGCGGCCTGTCCACGGCCGACGTGGTGGCCCTGAGCTCGGCCCAGATCGCCGCGCTGACCTCGGCCCAGGTGGGCAACCTCTCGACCGCGCAGATCGCCGCGATCGAGACCGCCGATCTGAAGTCGCTGTCGACCTCGGCCCTGCGTGCTCTCAGCAGTGACCAGCTCGACGCCCTGACCAACGGCCAGCTGCAAGCGCTGACCTCGAGCCAGGTCGCCGCGCTGACGACCGCCCAGGTCCAAGGTCTGAACACGGGTGACCTGAACGCCTTCACCAGCGACCAGTTCGCCAAGTTCACCTCGGCCCAGGTGGCCGCGATGAGCAGCGACCAGATCGCACACCTCACCACCGAGGACCTGAACGCCTTCGGCACGGCCCAGTTCGCCGCGCTGAATTCCGACCAGATCGCCTCGCTGACCTCGGTGCAGCTGCCCAAGCTGGAGTCGGCCGACCTGCGTGCCATCACGACGGCGGCCTTCAAGGCGCTGAGCTCTGACCAGATCGCGGCACTCACCAGCGACCAGATCGGCCAGCTCACCACCGGCCAGATCAATGCGATGACCACCGACCAGCTGGCGGGCTTCGCCACGGCCGACATCGTTGCGCTGAGCTCGGCCCAGGTGGCCTCGCTGACGGCCGCCCAGATCGTCAACCTCTCGACCGCGCATATCGCCGCGATCGAGACCGCCGACCTGAAGTCGCTGTCGACCTCGGCCCTGCGTGCGCTGACCAGCGACCAGCTCGATGCGCTGACCAATGGCCAGCTGCAGGCGCTCACCAGTGCCCAGGTGGCGGCCTTGACGACCGCCCAGGTCCAGGGTCTGAACACCGGTGATCTGAATGCCTTCACCAGCGACCAGTTCGCCAAGTTCACCTCGGCCCAGGTCGCCGCGATGACCAGCGACCAGATCTCGCACCTGACCACCGAAGACCTGAATGCCTTCGGCACGGCCCAGTTCGCCGCGCTGAACTCCGAGCAGGTCGGTTCGCTGACCTCGGTGCAGCTGCCCAAGCTGGAGTCGGCGGATCTGCGTGCCATCAGCACGGCGGCCCTGCGCGCCCTCGGTACCGACCAGATCGCTGCCCTCACGAGCGACCAGATCGGCAGCATGACGACCGCCCAGGTCGCCGCGCTGAACACCAACCCGGATCAGTTCGCCGGCCTGAACACCGCTGCCATCGTCGCGATGAGCTCGGCCCAGATCGCCGCGCTGACCTCGGCCCAGATGGCCAATCTCTCGACCGCGCAGATTGCCGCGATCGAGACGGCCGATCTGAAGTCGCTGTCGACCTCGGCCCTGCGTGCTCTCAGCAGTGACCAGCTCGACGCCCTGACCAACGGCCAGCTGCAAGCGCTGACCTCGAGCCAGGTCGCCGCGCTGACGACCGCCCAGGTCCAAGGCCTCAACACGGGTGACCTGAACGCCTTCACCAGCGACCAGTTCGCCAAGTTCACCTCGGCGCAAGTCGCCGCGATGAGCAGCGACCAGATCGCTCACCTCACGACCGAAGACCTCAACGCCCTGGGCACCGCCCAATTCGCGGCGCTGAACTCCGACCAGGTGGCGGCACTGACCTCGGTGCAGCTGCCCAAGCTGGAGTCGGCCGACCTGCGTGCCATCACGACGGCGGCCTTCAAGGCACTGAGCTCGGATCAGATCGCGGCGCTCACCAGCGACCAGATCGGCCAGCTCACGACCGGCCAGATCAACGCGATGACCACCGACCAGCTGGCGGGCTTCGCCACGGCCGACATCGTCGCCCTGAGCTCGGCCCAGGTGGCCTCGCTGACCTCGGCCCAGATCGTCAACTTCTCGACCGCGCATATCGCCGCGATCGAGACCGCCGATCTGAAGTCGCTGTCGACCTCGGCCCTGCGTGCGCTGACCAGCGACCAGCTCGATGCCCTCACGAATGGCCAGCTGCAGGCCCTGACCTCGGCGCAGGTCGCCGCGCTCACCACGGCACAGGTGCAAGGCCTGAACACCGGTGACCTGAACGCCTTCACGAGCGACCAGTTCGCCAAGTTCACCACCGCCCAGGTGGCGGCAATGAGCAGCGACCAGATCGGCCACCTCACCACGGAGGACCTCAACGCCCTGGGCACCGCCCAGTTCGCGGCGCTGAACTCCGAGCAGGTCGGATCGCTGACCTCGGTGCAACTGCCCAAGCTGGAGTCGGCGGACCTGCGTGCCATCAGCACGGCGGCCCTGCGCGCCCTCAGCACCGACCAGATCGCTGCCCTCACGAGCGACCAGATCGGTTCGATGACGACCGCCCAGGTCGCGGCGCTGAACACCAACCCGGATCAGTTCGCCGGCCTGAACACCGCCGCCATCGTGGCGATGAGCTCGGCCCAGATCGCCGCCCTGACCTCGGCCCAGATGGCCAATCTCTCGACCGCGCAGATCGCGGCCATCGAGACGGCCGACCTGAAGTCGCTCAGCACCTCGGCCCTGCGTGCCCTCAGCAGCGACCAGCTCGACGCCCTGACCAACGGCCAGCTGCAGGCCCTGACCAGTGCCCAGGTGGCCGCGCTCACCACCGCCCAGGTGCAAGGTCTGAACACCGGTGACCTGAACGCCTTCACCAGCGACCAGTTCGCCAAGTTCACCTCGGCACAAGTGGCCGCGATGAGCAGCGACCAGATCGCCCACCTGACCACCGAAGACCTCAATGCCCTGGGCACCGCCCAATTCGCGGCGCTGAACTCCGACCAGGTGGCGGCGCTGACCTCGGTGCAGCTGCCCAAGCTGGAGTCCGCCGACCTGCGTGCCATCACGACGGCGGCCTTCAAGGCACTGAGCTCGGATCAGATCGCGGCGCTGACCAGCGACCAGATCGGCCAGCTCACCACCGGCCAGATCAATGCGATGACCACCGACCAGCTGGCGGGCTTCGCCACGGCCGACATCGTCGCCCTGAGCTCGGCCCAGGTGGCTTCGCTGACCTCGGCCCAGATCGTCAACCTCTCGACCGCGCATATCGCCGCGATCGAGACCGCCGATCTGAAGTCGCTGTCGACCTCGGCCCTGCGTGCGCTCACCAGCGACCAGCTCGATGCGCTGACCAATGGCCAGCTGCAGGCGCTGACCAGCGCCCAGGTGGTGGCCCTGGGTACCGACCAGGTGCGCAGCCTCAACACCGGTGACCTGAATGCGCTGACCTCGGATCAGTTCGCCAAGTTCACCACCGCCCAGGTGGCGGCGCTGAGCAGCGACCAGATCTCGCACCTCACCACGGAGGACCTCAACGCCCTGGGCACCGCCCAGTTCGCCGCGATGACCACCGAGCAGGTGGCGGCCTTCACCTCGGTGCAGCTGCCAAAGCTGGAGTCGGCGGATCTGCGTGCCATCAGCACGGCGGCCCTGCGCGCCCTCGGTACCGACCAGATCGCTGCCCTCACGAGCGACCAGATCGGCAGCATGACGACCGCCCAGGTCGCCGCGCTGAACACCAACCCGGATCAGTTTGCCGGCCTGAACACCGCCGCCATCGTGGCGATGAGCTCGGCCCAGATCGCCTCACTGACCTCGGCCCAGATGGCCAACTTCTCGACCGCACAGATCGCGGCCATCGAGACGGCGGACCTGAAGGCCTTGTCGACCTCGGCCCTGCGTGCGCTGAGCAGTGACCAGGTGGATGCGCTGACCAACGGCCAGCTGCAGGCCCTCACCTCCACGCAAGTGGCGGCGCTGACCACCGACCAGGTACGCGGCCTCAACACCGGGGATCTGAATGCACTGACCTCGGATCAGTTCGCCAAGCTGACCTCGGCCCAGGTGGCCGCGATGAGCAGCGACCAGATCTCGCACCTCACCACGGAGGACCTGAACGCCCTGGGCACCGCACAGTTCGCCGCGATGAGCACCGAACAGGTGGCGGCGCTGACCTCGGTACAGCTGCCCAAGCTGGAGTCCGCCGACCTGCGTGCCATCAGCACCGCGGCCCTGCGCGCCCTGAGCTCGGATCAGATTGCCGACCTCACCAGCGAGCAGATCGGCCAGCTCACCACCGGCCAGATCGGCGCGCTCACCAGCGACCACCTGCCGGGCCTCAGCACGGCCGACGTCGTGGCCCTGAGCTCGGCACAGATCGCGGCGCTGAGCTCGGCCCAGATCGTCGACTTCTCGACCGCGCAGATCGCGGCCATTGAAAGCGCCGATCTGAAGTCGCTCGGCACCTCCGCCCTGCGTGCGCTGAGCAGCGACCAGCTCGATGCCCTGAGCAACAGCCAGCTGCAGGCGCTCACCTCGGCCCAGGTGGCGGCACTCACCACCGAGCAGGTGCGCGGCCTCAACACCGGGGATCTGAACGCGCTGACCTCGGATCAGTTCGCCAAGTTCACCTCGGCCCAGGTGGCCGCGATGAGCAGCGACCAGATCCTGCATCTCAGCACCGAGGACCTCAACGCCCTCGGCACGGCACAGTTCGCGGCGATGAGCACCGAACAGGTGGCGGCGCTGACCTCGGTGCAGCTGCCCAAGCTGGAGTCGGCGGATCTGCGTGCCATCAGCACCGCAGCGCTGCAGGCGCTCAGCTCCGACCAGATCGCGGCGCTGAACTCTGACCAGATCGGCCAGCTCACCGCCACCCAGGTGGCGGCGCTGGGCTCCGACCAGATCGCCGGCCTGGCCACCGCGGACATCGTCGCACTCGGCTCGGCCCAAGTGGCGGCGCTGACCTCGGCCCAGATCGTCGACTTCTCGACCGCCCAGATCGCGGCGATCGAGACCGCCGATCTCAAGGCCCTGGGCACCGCCACGCTGCGCGCCCTGACCAGCGATCAGCTCGATGCGCTGAGCAACGGCCAGCTGCAGGCGCTGAGCTCCAGCCAGATCGCGGCCCTGGGTACCGACCAGATCCTGAGCCTGAACACCGCCGACCTGAACGCCTTCACCAGCGATCAGTTCAGCAAGTTCACCTCGGCCCAGGTGGCGGCCTTCAGCACCGACCAGATCAAGCACCTCACCACGGACGATCTGAACGCCCTGGGTACCGCGCAGTTTGCGGCCCTCAGCACCGACCAGGTGATGGCGCTGAGCACGCTGCAGATCAGCAATCTGGAAACCGCCGATCTGCGCGCCCTGAGCTCCAACTCGCTCCGCTCGCTGACCAGTGACCAGCTCGATGCGCTCACGGCCAACCAGCTGCAAGCGCTGGGCGGCCAGGTCATCCTGCTGACCACCGACCAGCTGGCCGGCCTGTCGAGCACCGACCTGAACGCCTTCTCGTCCACGCAGTTCGGCGTCATGACCAGCGCCCAGGTGCAGGGCTTCACCACGCTGCAGATCGCCAACCTGGAGACGGCCGACCTGAAGGCCCTCAGCACCGCGGCGATTGGCGCCCTGCACACCGATCAGTGGGCGGCCATCACCTCGACACAGATCGGCGTGCTGTCCACCTCGCAGATCGTGGCCATGACCACCGAGCAGGCCTCCGTGCTGAGCTCCGACCAGGTGCTGGGCTTCAGCACCACCCAGGTGGTGGCGCTGGAGACGCGCGACATCGCGGCCATGACCATGGAGGCGGCGAATGCCTTCACCAGTGAGGACATCCAGGTCATGAGTGGTGCGCAGCTCGGCGCTCTGCTGGCGGTCTCGCCCATCGTGCTGGACCTGAACGGCGACGGTGTCAGCACCACCAGTGCGGCCAACGGCGTCAACTTCGACCTGCTGGGCATCGGCCAGAACTCCAAGGTCGGCTGGGCGGCGGCGACCGACGGTCTGCTGGTGATGGACCGCAACCATGACGGCGTCATCAACGACGGCCGCGAGCTGTTCGGTGCCGGCACCCTGCTGGCCGACGGCAAGCGCGCCGGCGACGGCTACACCGCGATGGCGGCGGAGGACAGCAACCACGATGGCAAGCTGACAGCGGCCGACGCCCATTACCAGGACCTGCGTGTCTGGGTGGACGCCAACCAGGACGGCAAGACCGAGGCCGGCGAGCTGAAGACGCTCACCGAACTCAACATCGTCGAGCTGGACCTGCACGCGAGCAAGGGCTCCACGGTCGACAACGGCAATCTGCTGGGCCTGGTATCGGGCTACAAGACGGCCGATGGCGCCGAGCACGCGATGGCCGACGTCTGGTTTGCCAAGGACAGGACGGCCGGCACGGAGGCGCCAGCAGCCGACGTCAAGCTGACCGACCTGTTGGCGGCGCCAAGCGTCGAGGTCTTGCCTGGCGGTGGCATGGTGACAGCGCAGCAGCACCGCGACGCCGAGTTGCATGCCCATCTGTTGCCGCTCAAGCGACCGGAGGACGACGAGAACAAGGGCGTGCCGCTGATCTGATGCAGCATCAGCCTGCCTGAGTGGCGGAGGGCGGAGGTGGGGCCTGCGTGCACCACCTCCGCCCGCCGCGTATCTGCAACCCTGGCCACACTCACACGCACAGCCGCATCGCGATGCTTGGCTCCATCACCCAGCGCCTGCTGACCCTGTTCGGCCAGGCCCCGCCCCCGGACCCGCTGGCCATCAGCGATGCCCAGGCGGCCGCGCTCACCTCGACCCAGATCGCGGCGATGAGCACGGCCCAGCTCAATGCCCTGAGCGCGGTGCAGTTCGCCAACCTGACGAGTGCGCAGCTGCCCGGCATCACCACCCAGCAAATGTCCAAGCTGGAGACGCGCGACCTGGCCTCGCTCAGCACCGCCAATCTGCAGCTGCTCTCCAGTGCCCATATCAACGCCCTCACCTCGGCGCAGACACCGGCCCTCACCGCCTTCCAGGTGGCGGCGCTCACCACCCAGCAGATCGCCAAGCTGGGCACGGCGGACCTGAACGCCTTCAGCAGCAAGCAGTTCGCGGCCTTCACCAGCAGCCAGGTGCTGGCCTTCAGCAGCGCCCAGCTGGGCGCGCTGGAAAGCGCCGATCTGGCCACCCTCTCCACCCAGGTGATGGCCAGTCTGACGACGGCGCAGATCGTGGGCCTGGGCACGGCGCAGTTCGCCGCGCTGAGCAGCCAGCAACTGGCGGCGCTGGGCCCCAGCCAGATCGCCGCGATCGAGACGCGCGATATCGCCAAGCTCGCCACCCAAGGGCTCAGGGCGCTCACGCCGGAACAGCTGGACGCCTTCAGCACGGCGCAGATGCGCGCGCTCTCCTCGGCCCAGCTGGAGGCGCTGAGTTCGACCCAGCTGCAATCGCTCAGCGAGGCCCAGGTGGCGGCGATCGCCAGCCAGCAGCTTGGCAAGCTCACGCCCGACACCCTCAACGCGCTGAGCTCGGACCAGTTCGCCGCCCTCACCAGCGCCCAGGTGGCGAGCCTGAACACGGCCCAGATCGCCGCGCTGGAGCTGGAAGACCTGGCGGCGCTCAGCACCGCCGGCATCAAGGCCCTGGGCAGCGCCGCGATGGCGGCAATCAGCCCGGCGGGCATCGCCGCGCTCAGCAGCGATCAGTTCGCCACGCTCAGCTCGGCGCAGACCAGCAGGCTCAGCGCCGGCCAGATCGCCGCGATCGAAACCGCCGATCTGGCGGTGCTCAGCAGCGCCGCCCTGCGCGCGCTGGCGACCCAGCAGCTCGGCGGCCTGACGGCCGAGCAGCTGCTCTCGCTGAGCACGCTGCAAGTGGCGGCACTCACCACCGCCCAGCTGGCGGCGCTGACAAGCAGCCAGCTCAACGCGCTCGACAGCGGCCAGTTCGCCGCACTCGGCTCGGCCCAGGTGGCGGCGCTGCGCCCGGATCAGATCGGCAAGCTGGAGCTGGAGGACCTCGCCGCGCTCAGCAGCGCCGCCATCAAGGCGCTCGGCACCCTGGCCATCGGCGCGCTGCAGCCGCAGCAGATTGCCGCGCTGACCTCCAGCCAGTTCACCGCCTTCGGCTCGGGCCAGATGGCGGCGCTGAAGGCCGCGCAGATCGGCGCGATCGAGACCCAGGACCTGGTGGCCCTGGGCACGGCCGCGATCCGCGGCTTTGCCGACTCGCAGCTGCAAGGCCTGACCCCCGCGCAGATCGCCGCCCTCACGCCGGCCCAGGTGGCGGCCTTCAGCAACCATCAGCTGGCGGCCCTGAGCACACAGGCGCTCAACGGCCTCAGCACCACCCAGTTCGCCGCGCTCACGAGCGCCCAGATCGCGGCGCTGACGCCGCTGCAGATCAGCAAACTGGAAACCGCCGATGTGGCGGCCATCAGCACCAGCGCGCTGCGCGGGCTGGGCAGCACCGGTATCGCCGCGCTCAGCAGCGCCGCCATCGTGGCGCTGAGCACCACCCAGTTCGCCGCCCTCAGCACGGCCCAGGTCGTGGCGCTCAGCTCCAGCCAGATCGCGGCGATCCAGACCCAGGACATCGCGGCCATCTCCACCGCGGCCTTCAAGGCCTTGACGCCGGCCCAGTTCGAAGCCCTCAGCAGCGCCCAGTTGGGGGCCCTCTCGCCCAGCCAGGTGGCCTTGCTGAGCAGCGCCCAGCTGGGTGCGCTCGCCACCCAGGTGCTGAACTCGCTGGGCACGGCGCAGTTTGCCGCGCTCAGCAGCGCGCAGCTGGCCGGCCTCAGCCCGACCCAGGTGGCGGCGCTGGAAACCGCCGACCTGGCGGCCATCAGCAGCAGCGGCTTGCGCGGCTTCAATGCCGGCGCCCTGGCGAGCCTTGGCACGGCCGCCATCGTGGCCCTGGGCACCCAGCATTTCGCGGCGCTCACGTCGGCCCAGGTGGCGGGCTTCAGCAGCAGCCAGATCGCAGCCATCGAGACGCGCGACATCGCCGCCCTGGCCACCGCCGCCTTCAAGGCCCTGAGCCCCGCCCAGTTCGAGGGCCTGGGCACGGCCCAGATGGCGGCCCTCGTGCCGGCGCAGATCGCCCAGCTGGGCTCGGCCCAGCTGGCGGCGCTCTCCACCCAGGTGCTGAATGCCCTCGGCACGGCCCAGTTCGCGGCGCTCGGCAGCGCCCAGGTGGCAGGCCTCAGCACCCTGCAGATCGCCGCGCTGGAGACCGCCGACCTGGCGGCCCTCAACAGCAGCGCGATCCGCGGCCTCAGCGCCAGCGCCTTTGCCGGTCTCAGCACCGATGCCATCGTCGCGCTGAGCACGCAGCAGTTCGCCAACCTGACCACCGCGCAGGTGGCGGCCCTGCAGTCGCAGCAGATCGCGGCGATCGAGACGCGCGACCTCGCGGTGCTCTCCAGCGCCTCGCTGCGCGCGCTGGCGCCCGAGCAGGTGGCCGGCCTCAGCACCGCCCAGATCGCCGCGCTCACGCCCACCCAGGTCGGCTCGCTCACCACCGCCCAGGTGGCGGGCCTGTCCACCGAAGACCTGAACGCCCTCAGCCCGGTGCAGTTCGCGCGCCTGTCCACCGCCCATATCGCCACCCTCAGCAACGAGCAGGTGGCGTCCATCGGCACCAGCCTGTTCGCTACCCTCAGCACCGCCCAGGTCAGCGCCTTCACGACGGCCCAGATCCGCTCGATCAGCACCACCGACATCGTGGCCTTCACCACCGCACAGATCCCCGGCCTGCAGACCGAGGACATCGCGGCCATGAGCACGGCCCAGATCGCCGCCTTCGAGGTGGCCGATATCGGCGTCATGACGGGCGCGCAGCTGAGCGCCTATTTCCTCGCCACCCCGGTGATGCTGGACCTGAACGGCGACGGCGTGCGCACCCTGGCCGCCGCCCAGGGCGTGCAGTTCGACCTGAATGCCAGCGGCCATGCCGGCAAGGTGGCCTGGGTGGCGCCCAGCGACGGCCTGCTGGCCATGGACCGCAACCACGACGGCCGCATCAACGACGGCAGCGAGCTGTTCGGCAGCGCCACCCGCCTGCCCGACGGCAGCCGCGCGCGCGATGGTTTTGCCGCCATGGCGGCGCTGGACAGCAACCACGACGGCAAGCTCAGCGCCGCCGACCACGATTTCAAGGACCTGCGCGTCTGGGTCGATGCCAACAGCAATGGCCAGAGCGACGCGGGCGAACTCAAGACCCTGGCCGAGCTGGGCATCACCGAGCTGAACCTGCAGGCGCAGCCCGGCAAGGAGATCGACCACGGCAATCTGCTGGGCCTGACGGCCAGCTACCGGCGCGAGGACGGCAGCAGCGCGGCGCTGGCCGATGTCTGGCTCACCGGCGAGGGCACGCGTGGCAGCCAGCAGGCTGCCCTGCCGCCGCTGACCGAACTGCTGGCCCCGGCGGCCACGCCGCCCCTGCCCGAAGCACCGCTGCCGATTCAGGAGCGGCAAGCGGAGAGCCCCGCAGCGCTGCTCACGCAAACGCACCAGGCCTGGCGCGACGAGGGCTGGCAGCAGCTGCCGCTGATTTAGCCGCTGATTTAGCCAGCAAAGCCCCGGCGTCTCCCCGGGCTCGGGGCTGGCGCGCTGTGCTCTACTCTTGGTCATGAGCCAGATCGATCCGCGCGCCCATCTCGACCCCAGCGCCAGCCTGGCACCCGGCTGCGTGCTGCGCAGCGGCGCCTATGTGGGCGCCGGCGTGCGCCTCGAGGCCGGCGTGCAGCTCGATGCCAACGCTGCCCTGGTGGACTGCGAGGCCGGCCAGACCACCAGGCTGTGCCAGGGCGTGCGCGTCGGCGCCAACGCCACCGTGCTGGCCGGCGTGGTGATCGCGGCCAAGGCCGTCGTGCGGCCGGGCTCGGTGGTGACGCGCGCGGTGCCGCCCAACGCCATCGTCGAGGGCAACCCGGCCACCATCGTCGGCTATGTCGACACCTTGCACGAGGCCGCCGCGGCGCTGCGGCCGGCGCCCGGCAGCGGCCCGGCCAGCGTCGAGAGCACCAGCGTGCGCGGCGTCAGCGTGCACCAGTTCCCGATCGTGCCGGACATGCGCGGCAACCTCACGGTGGGCGAATTCGAGCGCCAGATCCCGTTCACGCCCAAGCGCTACTTCATGGTGTTCGGCGTGCCCAGCCGCGAGATCCGCGGCGAACATGCGCACCGCCGCTGCCACCAGTTCCTGATCTGCCTGCGCGGCAGCTGCTCGGTGGTGGCCGACGACGGCGAGCGCAAGGTCGAGGTGGAGCTGAACGCACCCAACCGCGGCCTCTACCTGCCCCCGATGACCTGGGGCATCCAGTACAAGCACACGCCCGACGCCTTGCTGATGGTGTTTGCCTCCGATTACTACGACGCCGGCGACTACATCCGCGACTACGCGGACTTCCTGCAGGCCGTTCAAGCAGCGTGATATGTCCGTTCCCTTTCTCGACCTCAAGCAGATCAATTTGGCCCACAAACAGGCGCTGATGCAGGCCTTCGAGCGCGTGCTCGACTCGGGCTGGTTCATCATGGGCGAGGAGCTCAAGCGCTTCGAGCAGGCCTGGGCCGACTACTGCGGCGCGCGCCATTGCGTGGGCGTGGCCAACGGCCTGGATGCGCTGGCGCTGTCGCTGCGGGCCATGGACATCGGCCCGGGCGACGAGGTCATCGTGCCCTCCAACACCTATATCGCCAGCTGGCTGGCCGTGACCCATGTGGGCGCCACGGTGGTGCCGGTGGAGCCCGACCCGGCGAGCTTCAATATCGACCCGGCGCGCATCCAGGCCGCCATCACGCCACGCACCCGCGCCATCATGCCGGTGCATCTGTACGGCCAGGCGGCCGATCTGGACCCCATCCTGGCGCTGGCCCAGCGCCACGGCCTGCGCGTGCTGGAGGACGGCGCCCAGGCCCATGGCGCGCGCTACCAAGGCCAGCGCCTGGGCGCCCATGGCGACGCGGTGGCCTGGAGCTTCTATCCCGGCAAGAACCTCGGTGCCCTGGGCGATGGCGGCGCCATCACCACCAACGATGCGGCCCTGGCCGAGCGCCTGCGCGCGCTGCGCAACTACGGCTCCAAGCGCAAGTACCACAACAAGGTGATCGGCTACAACTCGCGCCTGGACGAGTTGCAGGCCGCCCTGCTGAACGCCAAGTTGGGCGCGCTGGATGCCGAGAACGCACAACGCGCCGCGGTGGCCGCGCAGTATCTGGCGGGCCTGGCCGGCACCAGCCTGGGCCTGCCCCAGGTGCCGGCCTATGCCGAGCCGGTCTGGCATCTATTCGTGGTGAGGCATGGTCAACGCGACCTGCTGGCCCTGCGCCTGGCCGAGGCCGGCATCGCCACGGTGATCCATTACCCGGTGGCACCGCATCTGCAGCCGGCCTATGCCTTCATGGGCCAGGGCCCGGGCAGCTATCCGATCTCCGAGGCCATGCACCGCGAGGTGCTGAGCCTGCCGATCGGCCCGACCCAGACCGAGGCCGAGACGCGCGAGGTGATCGCGGCGCTGAAGCAGACCCTGGCCGGGCTCTGAACCATGGACATCACCACCCTGATCCCGGCCTACAAGCCCAAGTACATCCGCGAGCTGTTGGGCTGCCTGCGCCACCAGACTTTTCCCTCCAAGCGCATCCTGATCTCGGATGACAGCCCGAATGGCGAGTTCCGCCAGGCGCTCATGTCCGAGGCCCACCAGGCATTGCGCCAGCGCCTGCCCATCGAGGTGATCGAGGGGCCGCGCCAGGGTGCGTACGCCAACGTCAAGCACCTGATACGGCAGTGGAACGGCAGTTCCGAACTGGTGCACCTGCTGTTCGACGACGATGTCATCTACCCCGAGTTCTACCAGCGCCATCTGGTCACCCATGCCTCGGCCGAGCTTTCCTGCAGCATCAGCCGGCGCTGGACCGCCAACGAGACCGGCCTGCCCCTGGTGGTGGGCCTGCCGGTGCCGCCCCAGGTGGCCCAGCATCCCAACCGCCTGCTGATGCTGGACAGCGACGTGGTCTTCATGACCACGGTGGCCAAGTGCGAGAACTGGTTCGGCGAGTTTTCCAACGCGGTGCTGCGCGCCAGCAGCTGCGAGTTGCTGCTCCGGCCCGAGCTGGGCGGTGTGTCCTACGCCGGCATCTGGGACCTGGGCTTCTTCGTCAATGCCAGCCTGCACGGGCCCATCGGTTTCATCCAGGATCATCTGGGCTTCTTCCGCGTCGGCGGCAGCGGCAATTCGGCCGACCGCAACGGCCCGTTCATGAAGGGTGCCTTCCTGGGCTATACCGCGCTGGCGATGGGTGCGCACCGGCTCGGCCGACTGAGCCGCGAGCAATTGCTGGCCTGCTACCGCGTCATCGGCCCCTCACTGCAGCTGGACTATGCCGGGCAGGCCGACATGCAGGAGTTCCTGCGCATTCTGCCGGCGCTGGCACGTGAGGAGCCGGGCGCCGAAGAGCGCTTCATCCAGGCCTGGACCGAGTTCCAGACCACCCATCGCTTCTGAAAACATGGCACTCAAGCTGGAACGCTACCAGGCCCTGATCAGCGGCACCGAGCCCGGCCGGCTGGAGGCGATGGTGCGCGGCCTGCTGGTCCACTACTTCTTCCACGTCTCCAACAAGGCCATCGTCGAGGTGCTGACCGAGACGCCCACGGCGCCGCGCCGCGTGAACCTGCTCACGCCCACGCAGTTCCTGGGCCATGGCCGCATCCGGCTCGCGCCCGATGTGGTGTTCGGCGTGCCGCTCTCGCCCGGCAGCTATGGCTGCAGCTATGTGGAGGCGCGCACGCCCGGCGCGCTGATCGAGATCGGCGCCGGCACGACGCTCAACAACCGCGCCATGCTGCTCTCCGAGGGCGCCGGCATACGCATCGGCCAACGCTGCCTGATCGGCACCGACCTGCAAGTGATGGACACGAACGCGCATGAGCTGGCGGTGGCGCGCCGCCATATGGCGGATCAGCAACCGCAGGCGGTGGAGATCGGCGACGATGTCTTCATCGGCTCGAGCGTCATCATCCTCAAGGGCGCGCGCATCGGCGCGGGCTGCATCATCTCGGCCGGCACGGTGGTCACACCGAAGTTCCAGGCGCCGCCCAACAGCATCATCGCCGGCAACCCCTGCAGAATCGTCGGCACAGTACCCCAAGCATGAACGAGCAAGCCCACATTCATCCCCTCGCCGACGTGCAGAGCACCCAGCTCGGTGCCGGCACGCGCGTCTGGCAGTTCACCGTGGTGCTGGCCGGCGCGCGCATCGGCCGCGACTGCAACCTCAACGCCCAGGTCTTTGTGGAAAACGATGTGGTGGTAGGCGACCGCGTCACCGTCAAATGCGGCGTGCAGCTGTGGGACGGCATCACGGTGGAGGACGATGTCTTCATCGGCCCCAACGTCACGTTCACCAACGACCGCTACCCGCGCTCCAAGCAGTATCCCGAGGCCTTCCAGCGCACCCTCATCAAGGCCGGCGCCTCGATCGGCGCCAACGCCACCGTGCTGGGCGGCCTGACCATAGGCGCGGGCGCCTTGATCGGCGCGGGCAGCGTCGTCACCAAGCATGTGCCGGATGGCGAGCTCTGGGTCGGCAACCCGGCGGTGAGCCGCGGCCCGGTGCCGCGGCCCTAGCCCTCAGTACATGTCCGAGAGGTGCAGGAACTGCGAGTTCCTGGAATCGTCCACGCTGGCGACGATGCGCGCCGGGTCCATGATGTGGTCCATCAGCGTGATGCCGGTGGTGTCGGTGGACGCATTGGCACGATCGTAATCGCCGCGGTAGGAGATGCTGGAGACCGGCTGGCCGTTCATCATCTCGCGGTTGCACAGCGCCAGGTATTCCCAGGAGGCGATGTGGGTGCGCGCCGCCCAGGGATCGGGGTAGTTGGGCGTGGCCTCGTCGACCGCGCGGCACACCACCGACATATAGCCGCTGTCCTGCCCCGGCACATAGTTGTGCGGGTTCACCGGTGAATGCGGCAGGTAGAGGAAGTCCAGCGGCACCAGGTTGAAGTAGCGCAGCAGGTATTCCAGCATCGGCACCGAGTGGTACCAGAAGGTATTGGTCTCGGTCTGCAGCTTGCCGGCGTTGTTGAACTCGAGGCTGTAGCCCTCGCGCCGCATCACATTGGTGGAGACCACCATCAGCCCGCCCTTCTTCAGGAGCGGCCGGATGCCGGCCAGCACATGCAGGGGCGAGTAGACGTGGTAGAGCACGCCCGAGAGATTGATGAAGTCGAAGCCGCCATGGTCCTTGAGCTTGGCGCTCAGGTCATAGAGCAGGCCCACCTGCTGGAAGTCGAAGTTCACGCCATAGACCTGGCGCAGCACGTCCATCTTCTTCTGGCAATGCGGGATGGCGTCGGTGGCCAGCACCTTTCGGGCGCCCTGGCGGCACATCAGCGTGGGGATCAGGCCCTCCATGCTGCCGATGTCCAGGCAGTCCATGCCGCGCAGATTGCAGTTGCGCAACATCATGCGCGGCAGCATCGGCGTCTGCGGCGTGTCCACGCCCCTGGCCATCACACCGGGGGCCAGCTCGACGCTGTAATACCACCAGTCGTTCAGCACCGAGGCGATCAGTTCGGCATTGTCCAAGGCTTGCTCCTCTGCTTGTCGTTGTTCAACGCAGGCTGGCACCGACGCCACGGCCCATCGACCACATCATCGCCACCACCTGCTGGGTGTCGTAGAGCGCGCTGACATGGGCCACGCGCATGCCGTAGTAGTCGCCCTCGGCGGCCATCACGTCGAACAGCGAGCGCCGGCCCAGCTGCTGCCATTGCTGCAGCGTGGAGGCGCGCACGCGGTCGCTGTTGCGCAGGATCTCGACCACGCGACGCGCGCGGTCCAGCGAGGCGGCGGCGGCATCGTTCATCTCGATCAGGCGATAACGCTTGGCCTCGATGGCCTCGTCGCGCTGCAGCTGCGCCGCCTCGGCGCGGCGCTGCGCGGCGCTCAGGGTGTAGTCGGCGCCGGGTTGCAGCAAGGGGATGTTGACCGACACGCCGCCGGCCCAGTCGGTGGACCTGCCCTGCCCGCCCACCGCCGCGCCGATCACGCTCAGGTTGACGCTGGGCTTCTGGCCGGCGCGCACCGATTCGGCATAGCTGCGCTGCGCCTGCGCCTGCGCGCTGGCCTGGGCCACGTCGGGCGCGTCGAGGATGTCGCGCTCCAGCTCGGCCAGATCGGGCAGCTTGGTCAGCACCACGCTCATGCTGGCGCTGGCGGGCAGCTTGTCGCCCACCAGGCGGCGCATGCGCACCTCGGTCTGGCGCAGCGTGGTGAGGTTCTGTTCATAGGCCAGCTCGGCCTGCTGCAGGCTCTTCTGTGCCTGCACCAGCTCGCTGGCTCTGCCGCGGTCGGCCTTGGTGATGATTTCCAGCGCGTCCACCAGGCAGGCCATCTTGCGGGCGTACTGGTTGTAGATCTGGCCCACCAGTAGATAGCGGCTGCGGTCCAGCGCCAGCGACACGGTCTGCAGCGCCAGCTGCTCCTCCACGCTGCTCTGGCCCAGGCGCGCGGCCTCGGCCAGCGCGACGCGCCACTCGGTCAGCTTGGCGACGCGGCCGGCGTCGTAGAGCGGATAGATCACGTTCAGGTTCAGGCGCGTCTGTGCGCCCTTGGTCTGCTCGATGCCGCGCACCGAGGTATCGACGCCATTGAGCATGCCCACCACGCTGGCGCTGGGCAGGCTGCCGGCCTTGGCCTCGCGGATCTCGGCGTCGGCGGCCTCGCGCAGCAGGCGCATCGCGCCCACCGTGCGGCTGCGCTCGCGTGCCGCATCCATCAGGCTGAGCAGCTGCGCGCGCGGATCGGTGTCGCTGGTCTCCAGGCCATTGGCGCTGCGGCCCGTGCCGGCGGGCGCGGCGTCGTCCTCGTTGCAGCGGCTGGGCGGAACCACCGTCGTTGCAGCCGGCGCCGGCGCGGCCGCCTGCTTGCGAGCCACGCTTGCAACCGCCGGCGCGCTGGCCGGCATGGCAACGGGTTTCAGCGGCTGCAGGGCGCCATCGGCGCGCGCTGCGGCGGCGGCACCGGTCTGGCCCAGCGGCATGGCGGCCGCGATGGCCAGCAGGCCGGCGCGCCAATTCGCGTGGGTGAAAAAGTACTTGCTCGACATGAGCAGTACTACATCACAGGGTCGGAAAACTTAAGCGCCAAACAAGCGCCCTTGCGCGGCGCAAATCAGCGCTCGCGCAGCGCTTCCTGCGATTTCATCATCGGCCGCAGCAGATAGCTCAGCACGGTGCGTTCGCCGGTGCGTATCTCCACCTGCGCCGTCATGCCCGGGATCACCGGCAGGGTCTTGCCCTTGAAGTGCAGGTTGTTGCGCTCGGCCGCGACGATGGCGCGGTAGTAGCTGCCCTCGCCGCTCTTGTCGGCACCGTCGCTGATGGCATCGGGGCTGATGACCTCGATCTTGCCCTCCAGCCCGCCATAGACGTTGAAGTCGTAGCCGGTCAGCTTGACCTCGGCGGTCTGGCCCACGCGCACAAAGCCCACGTCGCGCGGCTTGATGCGCGCCTCCACCAGCACGCGCGGCCCCAGCGGCACGATCTCCATGATGGGCGCGCCGCCGGTGACGATGCCGCCCACGGTGTTGATGCGGATGTTCTTGACCATGCCCTTGACGGGCGAGCGCAGCACGGTGCGGCTCATCGCGTCGTGGCGCACCACCATCTGCTCGTCCACCTGGGCCAGCTCGGTCTTGGCGCGCACCAGATCGCTGCTGGCCTCCTGGCGGAAGCGGCTGATGCGTTCGGCGCGCTGCTGGTGCAGCTCGTTGACCTGGCGGTTCAGGCGCATCACCTCGACGTCCGACATCAGGCCACGCGCGGCCATGTCCTGGGCCATGCGCTGCTCGCGCTCCACCAGACCGGCGCTGCGGTTGATGCTGCTCACCGCCTCGTCGAGCAGGCGGCGCCGTGCCTCGAAGGCCTCGGTCTCGGCCTGGGCAATCGCCGGCAGGGCCTGCACCTCGGGCGGGAAGCTCAGGGTCCGGCCATAGGCCTCGGCCTGCAGGCGCGAGACCTGGGCCAAGAGCGCGACGCGCTTGGCCTGGCCCTCGTTCTGCTGCGCCTCGACGCGCGTCGGATCCAGCTGGGCCAGCTCCTGGCCGGCCTCGACCTGCATGCCCTCGCGCACCAGCAGCTGCTGCAGGATGCCGCTCTCCAGGCTGGCGATGATCTGCTCGCGCCCATCGGGAACCACCTTGCCGTCGCTGCGCGTGATCTCGTCGACGCGCGCGATCGAGGCCCAGGTGATCGCGGTCACCACCACCACCAGCATCAGGTAGATGGCCCAGGTGGCGCGCGGCAGCGGCTCGTTGATCTGCGCGCTCACCGCCGCGGAGACGAACATCGCCTCGTCGGGGCGCAGCGCCAGTTCCTTGCCTTGGGCTTTGTTGGGCTTGGCCATGGCTCAGACCGATGCCGAACGCTGCACCGGCTGGGTGGCCGGATGCATATGCAGATTGGAGGCGCCCGCACCATCCCCGCCGGCGGCCGCCGTGGGCTTGACGCCCGAGAGCGCGGCCAGCACCTGGTCGCGCGGGCCGTCCACCACCAGCTTGCCGCTGTCGATCACCATCACGCGCTGCACCAGCTCCAGCACCGCCGGGCGGTGCGTCACCACGATCAGGGTGCAGGCGCCGGCGGCATCGCGCAGCTGGCGCAGGAAGGCCATCTCGGACTGCGCGTCCATCGAGCTGGTGGGCTCGTCCATCAGCAGGATCTGCGGCTTGGTGACGAGGCTGCGCGCCAACGCCACCAGCTGGCGCTGGCCGCCCGACAGCAAGCCGCCCATCTCGCCCACCGGCAGATCCCAGCCGAGCGGATGCGCGGCGACCACGCGGTCCAGGCCGGTGAGCTTGGCCACCTCCACCAGGTGCGAGGCATCCAGGTGGGCACGGCCCATCAGCACGTTGTCGCGCAGCGTGCCATGGAACAGCCGCGGCTCCTGCGAGACGAAGCCGACGCGGGCGCGGAACTCGGCCGGGTCGATCTGGCGCAGGTCGATGCCGTCCACCTCCACCATGCCCTCGGTGGGCTGGTAGAGCCCGGCCAGCAGGCGCAGGATGGTGCTCTTGCCGCTGCCGATGCGGCCCAGCACGGCGACGCGCTCGCCCGGCTCGATCTTCAGGCTCACGCCCTTCAGCACCTTGGGCGAGGCGACCTGGCCCACCGGCGGGTAGGCAAAGCCAACCTCGTGCAGACCGAGGCGGCCGTTCAGCTTGCTGAGCGGCACGTAGTTGCGGCTGGCCTCGCGCTCATTCGGCGCGTTCATCATCTGGTCCAGCGAGATCATGGCGTTGCGCGCGCCCTGGTAGCGCGAGGCCAGCGCCACCAGGCTGCCCAGCGGCGCCAGCGCGCGGCCGGCAAACATCACCGCGCCGATCAGGGCGCCCGAGGTGATCTCGCCATCCTTGATCAGGTAGACGCCCCACACCAGCATCACCAGGGTGATGGCCTGTTGCAGGCTGGCGGAGATATTGCCGCTCCAGCTGGTGAGGTAGCGCGCGCGCAGCGAGGAGGCGGCGGCGATCGACAGGCCGTTCTCATAACGGCGCAGGAAGCGGCCCTCGGCGCCCGAGGTCTTGAGGTCTTCCAGGCCTTCGATCGCTTCCACCAGGGTGCCGTGCAGATCGGCCATCTCGGCCATATTGGTGTGCATGGCCTTGCGCAGATAGCCCTGGATGGCGATGTTGACCGCGATCACCATCGGGATCACGAACACCAGCACCCAGCCCAGCGGCCCGCCGATCACGAAGGTCATGGCCACGAACACCAGCACGAAGGGCAGGTCCGAGAGCGCCGACATGGTGGCCGAGGTGAAGAAGTCACGCACCACCTCCACCTGCGCCAGGTAATGCGCGTAGGAGCCGGCCGACTGCGGCTTGTGCTCCATGCGCACGCCCAGGGTCTGGCGGAACAGCTTGGAGCCGATGATGAGGTCGGCCTTGCGGCCGGCCAGGTCGATCAGATAGCTGCGCAGCTGCCGCGCCACCAGGTCGAACACCAGCGCGATGGCCGCACCGATCGCCAGGGTCCACAGCGTCACCGTGGCCTGGTGCGGGATCACCTTGTCGTAGATCACCGAGGTCACCAGGCCCGACACCAGCATCAGCACATTGCTGAGCAGGGCCGCCAGCATGGCGGCGCGGTAATAGGGCGTGAAGCGCTTGAGCGTGCCCCACAGCCAATGCTGGCTCATCGGCGGCAGCAAGGCATCGCTGCGCTGCTGGGCCTGGGATTGCTCCTGCGGCGTCACCGCGATCATGAAGCCGCTGTATTCGGGCTCCAGTTCGGCCAGGCTGGCGGCGCAGGCCTGGGCCTGCTCGCCCGGGAACACCACCTCGAAGCGCGGCATGCCCTGGGCATCGGGCTCCAGGTGCTTGACCAGCAGGCATGCATCGCCCTCCTTGAGCAGCAGCACCGCGGGCAGCAGCAAGGGGCTGATGTCCTCGATCGGCTTGCGCAGCAGGCCGGCGTTGTAACCGGCCTCGCGCATCATGCGCAGCGCCTGGCTGGGCGCCAGCGCGCCCTCCACCGGCATGCCGGCGCGCAGCGATTCGGGCGAGCGGGCGCGGCCATGGTGGCGCGTCAGCCAGGCCAGCGCGGCCAGCAGGGGGTCGACGCTCAGCTCGGCGCGCTCATCCAGCAACGGATCGGCGGCATGGCCGGGGTCGGCAGGCGCGGGTGCCGGATCGGCCAGGCGCAGGCTCGGCGGGGCGGCCCGCGTCGCGCGCTGGCCACCGTCGAAGAAGGGGTCTTTGCGTTGTGTCACCGATCAACCCATTCCTGCTCGCTTGCCGTTCAGCCGCCCTGACGCTGGCGTGCCGCCAGCGCCATGGATTCGAACTGCGCTTCCAGATCGCGCACCATGCCGGGTATATCGAACAGCGGCGAGGCATGGCCATGCTCTTCGAGATAGCGGCGGTAGGAGGCTGCCCGTGCCGGCTGCTGGCCGATCTGGATGGCGCGCTGCTCGTACTCGGCCAAAGAATAGGTCACCAGGTCCGGCAAGCCCACATTCGTCAGCAGGCTGCCGGCCATGCGCGAGATATAGCTGCGGCCGGCGCGCGTCAGCATCGGCGTGTTCATCCACAGGCAGTCGCTGGCGGTAGTGCCGGCGTTGTAGGGGAAGGTGTCCAGCACCAGGTCGGCCAGCACGAAGCGCGCCAGATACTCGGGCGGCGCCACGCGCGGCGCGAAGATCAGGCGTTCCTCGCCGACGCCGTACTCGGCGGCGACGCGCAGCATATTGGCCTTGGCCCAGGCGTTGTCGGCCAGCAGCCACAGCACACTGCCCTGCACCGCCGACAGCACCCGCATCCAGCAGCGGAACATCTCTTCGCTGAACTTGTGGTTGTTGTTGAAGGAGCAGAACACGAAGGCGTCTTCCGGCAGGCCGTACTGGGCACGCGTGGGGCGCGCGCCGATGACGCGCTGGCGATCGCTGACCTGGTAGCAATGCGGCAGGTAGATCGGCTTCTCGGTGCAGTAGGGCAGATAGTCCTCGGGCATCGCGAAGCGGTCCGCGATGATCCAGTCCACGCCCGGGATGGCCGAGGTGGCGGGCAGGCCCAGGTAGCTGACCTGGATGGGCGCGGGGCGCTGCACCAGGATGTTGGGGCGCGCGCCGCTGGTGAGGCCCTGCAGGTCCACCAGGATGTCGATGCCGGCCTCGGCGATCAGGCGCGCGGCGGTCTGGTCGTCCACGCCGGCCAGGCGCACATGCTGATCCATGGCCTTGAGGATGCGGGCGCGCTGCGCGCTGCCGTCCTCGCGGCTCCAGCAGAAGGCCGTGACCTCGAAGCGCTCGCGGTCGTGCAGCTCGAACAGCTCGGGCGTCAGCAGGCCCACCGCATGCATGCAGAGGTCGCCCGAGAGATAGCCGATCTTGATCTTGCCGCTGCGCGGCTTGGCCGCTGCGGCTGTCTCGTGCAGGGGCTTGCCCTTGTAGGCCAGCACCTTCTCGTGCACGAAGCGCTGCGCAATCATCAGCTGCACGGCCGGATCGTCGCTGGCGCTGAGCGTGGCAAGCAGCGAGGTGCTGCGCAGCAGCTGGTTGTGCGTGACCTCGCCGACGGGCTGGTAGACCGGCCAGTCGCATTGCTTCTGGCGGATGTGCACATAGTGCTGCAGCACATCGGACTGGTCGGCCTTGAGCATCAGGCTCTGGCGCATGCAGGCCTGCGATTCCTCGTAGCGGCGCTGCTCTTCCAGCAGCCGCGCCATATTGTTGAGGGCATGCAGGCGCAGGCTCAGCACGTCGACGCCCATGGTCTCGAACGGGGCTTGCAGCGCCACCACCGCCTGCCAGCAGGCCAGCGCCTCCTCGACGCGGCCCAGATGCTCGCGCTGGTGGCCCAGGTTCAGCTGCGCCTGGGCAAAGCCCGGCTTGAGCTGCAAGGCCATCAGATAGGCCTGCTCGGCCTCGGCGGCGCGCCGCAGCGCGCCCAGGATGGTGCCCCAGTTGTAGCAGGCCAGGGGCTTGAGCGGCGAATCGTTGGCGGCGATCCAGGCCTGGTAGAGCTGGGCGGCGGGCTCCAGCTGGCCGGCCTGCTGCCAGGCGCTGGCGGTCTCCATCACATCCGCCAGGCTCACCTGACCCGGCTTGCCGGCGCGCGCAATCAGCTCCGCCTTGGCGGCGGCCTGGGCTTCGGAGGCGGTCAGGGTCTTGAGATCGGGCTGGGACATGTCCATGACGGAAGTACCGGCAAAGGTAAAAAAAGGGCACGCGAACCCGCAGGGTCCACGGCGATGTTGCCCAATCGTAGCCTCGCACCCCGCGCCGCGGCCGCCGATTAGCCCCCTCAATCCACCCCTATTTCCAGGCTTGCCGGCTTCCAACGCGGTGCGGATTTGGGCGGTGTTCCCTGCGTTGTTCCGGCTCAAGTTGGCGCATGAGCCCCACCATAATCGCCAGCAGATTGTGGTCTGCGCCGCTCATCCAGCGCGCAACAGGGAGTGTTGGCATGTGCGGAATTGCGGGAATCTGGCTGAAAGAAGCCGCCGACAGCGGGCGCATTGACCGCGCGGTGGAGCATTTCCGCCTCAGCATGCATCACCGCGGCCCGGATGCCTTCGGCGTGCACCGCAGCGAGCGTGCCGCCTTCGTGAACCTGCGCCTGGCCATCGTGGACCGCGCCAGCAGTGGCAACCAGCCCTTTTATGCGCCCGATGGTGGCAGCGGCATCGTCTACAACGGCGAGGTCTACAACTGGCAGGAACTGCGTGCGCCGCTCGAGGGCAAGTTCCCGTTCAAGAGCCACACCGACACCGAGGTGGTGCTGGCCAGCCACCTGGCCCAGGGCGACGCTGCCTTCGCCGCGCTGAACGGCATGTTCGGCCTGTGCATCTGGAACGAGGCTGACAAGAGCTTCGTGCTGGCGCGCGACCGCTTCGGCGCCAAGCCCCTCTATGTCTACGAAGACGCGCACTGCATCGCCTTCGCCTCCGAGCTCAAGGGCCTGCTGGGCCTGGAGGGCCTGGACCTGACGCCCGATGCCGCCGGCCTGCAGGACTACCTGGCGTTCCGCTACAACCTGGCGCCGCGCACCCTGTTCCAGCGCATCGAGAAGCTGCCGGCCGGCCATCTGCTGCGCTTCGTGAACGGCCAGCGCCGCGAACTGCGGCCCTATGCCCGGCTGGAAATCACCGAGCCGGCGCTGAGCCGCCCGGCGCACGACTATGTGGAAGAGCTGGACGCGCTGCTGGCCAGCTCGGTGAAGGGCCAGCTGATGGGCGAGGTGCCGATCGGCGTGCTGCTCTCCGGCGGCCTGGATTCCTCCAGCATCGCCGCCTATGTGCACAAGGCCGGCGCGCACCTGAAGGCCTACAGCATCGGCTTCCCCGAGGTCAACGAATTCAGCTTCTCGCGCGATGTGGCGCAGCGCTTCGAGCTCGACTATGTGGAGCTGTGCATCACGCAGGACGAGCTGCGCGGCGGCATGGACCGGGTGCTGCGCGAGCTCGACGAACCGATCGCCGACCCCGCCTGCTTTGCGCTCTCGCGCCTGTGTCAGCGCATTCGCGAGGACGTCACCGTGGTGCTGTCGGGCGAAGGCGGCGACGAGCTCTTTGCCGGCTATGGCCACCACCAGCTCGCCACCGTGCCGGGCCTGGGGCGCGACCAGGCCTTCGTCGAGTTCTTCCAGCGCAGCGCCAACAATATCGAGGCCCCGCAGTGGCTGCGCGACAAGGCCATGCCGCTGCAGCATCTGCGCTTCCGCCCGCATTTCGACCGCGCCGACAGCCTGCTCTCGGGCATGCAGAACTTCGAGCTGCACACCTGGCTGCCCGAAGACCTGATGATGAAGGCCGACAAGATTGCGATGGCGCATTCGCTCGAGGGCCGCTTCCCCTTCCTGGACCTGAAGGTGTTCGAGTTCGCCGCGCGCCTGCCGCGCGAGCTCAAGATCCCCACGCCCGGCGCCTCCAAGCAGGTGCTGCGCGATCTGATGCAGCCCCAGCTGCCGCGCTCGGTGCTGGAGCGCCCCAAGATGGGTTTCACCGTGCCGCCGGCCTTCTTCCTGGCACCGCTGCGCGAGCGCTTGGCTGGCGCCATTGAGCAGCTGCGCCATGGAAACCTGGACGGCGTGATGGACCTGGACGCGGTGCGCGCCACCCTCACGCAGTACTACGAGCAGCCCGGCAGCGTGGCGGTCTTCAAGGCCTGGAACCTGGCGGTGCTGCTGCTGTGGTGGGCCGAGGTGCTGCCCGCGTATTTGCCCAAACAGCTGCCCAAGCCCCTGACCCCCGTGATCACCCCATCGGAGACCCCCGTGACGATTCATCATGTGCTGTGCGACGGGGGCCTGAGCAACCGCTTCAACGCCCTCGCCTTTGCCCTGGTGCTGCGCAACAAGTTCGGCGGCGACTGGCGCATCTCCTGGCCCATCAACAACTGGTGCGGCGCGGCCTTCCACGAGCTGTTCGAATGCGAGCTGCCGGTGGACGAGCTGGGCATCGACCATTACAAGGCCCGCGAGGCCGAGCATCTGCTGCTGATGCACGAGAACCAGGTCGGCTTCTCCGGCGAGCACCTGGTCATCAATCGCCAGTTCCAGGGATATGAGGACTATGCGCGCCACTTCGCCAGCGGCCGCAGCATCGTCTACTACAACAACCTGATCCCCGGCTTCGCCAGCTTCGAGGACCTGCGCCAGGCGCTGGCCCAGCTGCGCCCGAACGCGGTTGCGGCCCGGCGCGCGCTTGACTTCTGCCAGCAGCACCGCATCGGCCCCGAGGTGGTGGGCCTGCATATCCGCAAGACCGACTTCGGCGATCGCGTCGACGACCAGGCCCTCTTCAAGCAGGCCCAGGGCAGCAGCACGCGCTTCTTTGTCTGCTCCGACGATGCCGAGGTCAACGCGCGCTTTGCCACCCTGCCCAACTGCGCCGTGTTCACGAAGACCGCCTTCCCCGAGAAGATGGTGGCCGAGGCGGGCTGGAACCAGTGGACCCAGGACGGCAACGGCCGCCAGTTCCCCTTCAATATCTCGCGCCCCTCCGCCTCGGTGGTGGAAGGCTTTGTCGATCAACTCATCCTGTCACGGACGGCCATCATGAGCACCTCGAATTCGACCTTTCTGCACACCGCCAAGCTGTTCGGCCAGACGCAGTTCCTCGGCGGGCAGAATGCGCAAGAGGCGGCGCCGGCCATCACCCCACCTCCTCCCATGCCCAAACCCGCGGAGCGTCCCGTGACCCCATTCGACCTCTATGCCTTGCTGAACCTGATCCGCCCCTGGCAGATGAACAGCGACGTCAAGGTGCGCATCGGTGCCCCGCATGACGGCGGCTATGTGATGCCCAGCTCCTCGCGCCGCAGCAACACGGTGCTGTCGATCGGCATCGGCGACGAGGTCAGCTTCGACGACGAGCTGGCCGGCCTGGGCGCGCGCGTGCTGCAGTTCGACCACACCATCGAGGGCAGCCCGAGCCGCCACCCCAACTGCCAGTTCCATCGCCAGGGCTGGGGCGCCAGCGACAGCGCACCGCTGGTCTCGCTGAAGACCATGGTGGGTATGCTGGACTGGAGCCAGGCGCGCCATCCGATCCTGAAGTTCGACACCGAGGGCGCCGAGTGGTCCTGCCTGAGCGCGGCCGACAGCGCCGACCTGGCCCGCTTCGAGGTGCTGACCGGCGAGTTCCACGACTTCCACCAGCTGCCCGACCGCGCCTTCTTCGACACCGTGTTCGGCGTCTTCAGCAAGCTCAACGAGACGCACCGCGTCGTGCACCTGCATGCCAACAATGCCGGCGGCATGGTGATGATCGGCGGCGTGCCCTTCCCGCGCCTGCTGGAGCTGACCTGGATGCGCATCAGCTCGGCCAGCTTCTACGGCCATTCCAACGAGCCCATCCCCGGCCCGCTGGACCGCCCCAACGTGCCCCAGCTGCCCGACCTGCATCTGCGCGCCTTCTGAACGGCCGGACGCCATGAGTGCAACAGCCAGCTTCCAGGACTATGTGCAGGCGCTGGAGCGCCAGGCCGGTGAGGATGCCAAGGGCATCACGGCGCGCCTGCAGGCAGCCGGCGCGCCGCGGCGCGGCCTGTTCATCGACTGCGGCTCCAATCTGGGCCAGGGCTTTGGCCAGTTCTCGCGCTACTTCCTGCCGCGCGACTTCGACTATGTGCTGATCGAGCCCAACCCCAATTGCTGGCCGGCGCTGGAGAAGATCGTGGCCGCCGGCGAGGGTCGCATCGAGCTGCTCAAGCAGGCCGCCGGCACCAAGGTCGGCGTAGTGCAGTTCTTCGGCCTGGAGCAGGACCCGACCTCGCAGGGCGGCTCGATGCTGGCCGAGCACAACAGCAAGTACTACGCCGCCAACGCCGCCACCGCGCTCGACGTGCCCTGTTTCTCGCTGGCGCAGCTGATCGAGGACGCGCGCGCCCGCTATCCCAGCGTGGTGCTCAAGCTCGACATCGAGGGGGGCGAGTACGAGGTGCTGCCCGACCTGATCGCGCGCGGCGCCCACAAGCTGCTGGACGCCGCCTACATCGAGTTCCACTCGCAGTACATGGCCGAACCCAAGGGCGCGGTCTACCGCGAGCTTGAGGCGCGGCTGAAGGCACAAATCGTTCACGACCAGGTTCCGCTGCGGATCTGGTTCTAGGAGCCCACCCACCATGACGTTCTCGCTCTTCCCGCGCCTGCGCGAACTGGGCCTGCCCGCCCCCCTGGGCGTTATGCAGCTGGGGGCCAGCTACGGCCAGGAGCTGCGCGAGTTTGCCGAGAACGGCATCCGCGCGGGCGTGTTCGTCGAGCCCCTGCCCGAGCCCTTTGCCAACCTGGCGAAGAACTGCAGCATGGTGCCCCACTACATCGCCGTGAACACCTTGTGCGCGGAGACCTCGGGCAAGACCTACCCCTTTCACGTCGCCAGCAATGGCGGCATGAGCAGCAGCATCCTGGCGCCGGGCACGCATCTGGCGGTCAACCCGGGCGTGCATTTCACCCACACCGTCAACGTCGTCTCGTCGACGGTGGACGATGTGCTGGCGCTGGTGCAGGCCAACGGCCATGCGGCCGCGGTGCAGGCGCTGGACCTGATGTACCTGGACTGCCAGGGCGCGGAGTTCCAGATCTTCCGCGGCGCGGCGCGCAGCCTGCCGCAGTTCAAGTACATCTACACCGAGGTGATGCGCAACGAGCTCTACGCCGGCCAGGTGCCGTTCCTGAGCTACTGCCATTTCCTGGACGCCATCGGCTTCACGCTCAACGACGTCTACTTCGGCTATCCCGAACAGGCCGGCAACGCCCTCTTCATCCGCAAGGACCTGGTGGCGGTCAAGTAAGGCCTCAGCCGCCACCCCACTCGAAGCTCAGGAGGCTGTTCCGCAGCGGCTGCTCCAGGCTGTCGTGCAGGCTTTGCTGCACGCCGGTGAGGCAGCTGCCGCGCAGCTGCAGCATGGCCTGCTCCACCCGCGCCACGTCCATCACCGCGGCCGGCGTGCAGGCGATCGCGCACAGCAGGCCGCGCGCAGCGGTGAGCACCGGCACCAGCATGGCATAGGCCTGGGTCAGCAACTCGCCAGGCAAGCCCAGCAAGACCACCAGCTCGTAGCCGCGCGCGTCGGGCTGCAGGCGGATCGCGCCGGAGGCGAGCTGGGCGCTCGTCAGCTCCAGGCGCACGCCCTCGTACTTGGCGCCCATGAAGGTCGCCAGCACGACCTCGGCCTGGCCGGCCTCGGCGGCGTCGAAGGCGGTTTCGCCCTCGGCCAGCACGCGCACGATCAGCATGCGGCCCTGCGCCTCCAGCCGGTAGGGTTGCAGCAGCAGCTGCAGCGGCGCGGCCAGATTGCGCCGCGGCGCCACCTGGTTGCCCAGACTGGAGCCATAGCGGTAGCTGAGGAATTCCAGCAGCTCGGAGCGGGCCGCATAGTCCTGGCCAGTGTGCTGGCCGGCCTTCAGGTAATGCGCCCGGGGGTCACGTCTTGCCTCGGGGTCGTCGCGATGCATCCAGCCGTAGCGCACCGGATCGAAATTGGCCAGCACGCGGCCGGCATGCATGTTGACGGTCTTGTAGACCAGCTCGCTGTCGCCCATGGTGCCCGGGAAATACTCCACCGCGGCGCCGCTGGACTTGAGCGAGAAGTCGAAGGACATCTGGTCGCGCTTGCAGAAGTTCAGGATCTGCTCCCACCAGGTGCGCCCGAAGCCCTGCACCTGCGCATGGCCATGCTGGCGCAGCATCACCGTGCAGGTGCTCAGCGGCGTGATCTCCTCCAGCGGCATCAGCTTGGCGTAGAAGTCCAGCTGGGCGGCCACGCGCTCGGCCTTCTCGTAGCCGATCTGCAGGATCGCCTCGGCCTCCTGCAGGGGGTTGTTGCGCGTCGGGTGCTTGAAGAGCTTGAACAGGTAGGGCCGCTCGGTGCGCAGGTCCGCCGCCTGCGGCAGGCGCTTGAACAGCACGATGTTGTCGATGTAGAGGCTGTACTCCCACTCGGGCAGATAGTCCTGCGGCATCGCCTTGGGCCGGCGCGACGCCTTCTCGGGCGGCAGCGGCAGGCGGTCGAGGTAGCGGAAGCTCCAGACCGGCGAGCTCAATGCGCGGTTGTCGGTGAAGCAGACGAAATCGATGTCCAGGTCCGAGCTGGCATCCGGCGGCAGCTGCGCCAGCGGGTTGCCCAGCGCCTCCTTGGATCCGGTCAACACGGTATAGACGACCAGGCGCGTGCGTGAGGTGTTCGAACTCATGCGCGCATATTAGGCGGCGGCGCGGCGCCGAAGCGCTGGATTTGCACCCCGAGGGACGGGCATCTTTGCTTCTGAATGCGGGACTTCCCTGATCAGGCCCCGTACTGCGCGGCCCGGGCGGCCCATTTCATCGCATCAGCAAGACCTGACCCTGCTCAAAATCCTGACGAGCCCCACCCGGAGGAGGGTGGCGCGTCACCACAAGAATCCCGAACATGATCAATGCGATTTTCTCTCGTTGGGTGCGCAGCGATACCGATGCGTTGGGCGAAGCCATGACCGCGTTTGCCGGCGTGACGGCGAGCCCGCCGGCGCGGCGCTCGCATGATTCGATCTTGCAAAGCCTGCTGCGCTGGCTGCCCGGTGACGCCGACCCCTGGGGCTCGACGCAGTCCTCGCTGGGCAAGCTGCCCGAGCTGCGCGCGGCCTTCCTGGCCTGCCTGGACGATCTGGATGCGGACGGCCCGGGCGTGCAGGAGCTCAAGCGCAGCGTCATGCGCAGCCGCAGCCTGCGCGACTTCTGGCATCTGCGCGCCGGCATCTACACCCAAGTGGCGCGCAGCCACAGCCAATGGGAGGCCGAGCAGCGCCTGGCGCGGCTGAACCGGCATTTCCCGTTCAAGCCGGTGGCGGTGAACCGCCGCGGCGCCGAGCGGCGCGGGGGCCGGCCGTGCAACTGACGCTGCGCGAGATTCCCGGCTTTCTGCCGCCCTGGGCCTATGCCTCGGCGGGCCAGCCCGGCGAGCGGCGCGGCCGCATCGCCGCACGCCGCGCCTTCGTGGACCTGAAACTCAGCTTCATGCGCGCCGCCGCCGAACTGCCGGGCGAGCGCGGCGCCGAACTGCAGCACCTGGTGCGCCAGGCCTGCGAACCGATCGAGCTCTGGCTGCTGCGCGGCTGCATACTCGCCGCCCTGCCCGACGAGGACCTCGAGCGCCAAAGCCAGCACCGCCAGTCCATGCAGGCGGCGCTGGACAGCATGTTCGGCTGAAGCCTCAGCGCCCCAGATAGTCTGGCTTGCCCAGGCTCACACCGGCATGGCGCAGCAAGGCATAGGTGGTGGTGACGTGGAAGTAGAAGTTCGGCGTGGCGTAATGGCGCAGAAAGTCCTCGCCGCTGTACTTCAGCACCGTGCCATTGCGCATCACCAGCTCGATCACGCGCTCCTCGCTGCCGATCAGCTGCTCGGCCGGCACCGAGTTGACGAAGTCGATGGTGCGGCGCACGCGCGCCTCCAGCTCGTCCAGCGTGGCCTCGTTGTCTTCCCATTTCGGGATCTCGATGCCGCCCAAGCGCGCCACGCAGCCCTTGGCGGCATCGCTGGCAATCTGGATCTGGCGCGAGAAGGGCAGCATGTCGGGCGCCAGCCGCAGGCCCAGATAGACCGAGGTGTCGAACTTCTTGGTCTCGGCATGGGTACGGGCGAGCTGCAACCAATGCAACATATTGCCCAGCATCTTCACGAACACGGGGCTGCTGGCGCTGTGCATATTGATACTCATGGGGGTCTCCTCACGGGGCATGTCGGGTGGCACGATGCTAACGAGATTCGCGCAAGTGCGTGCTGACCCGGACGCCATCACCCCGCGCACAAGGCACAATCCCAGGCGCACGCCATGAACATCATCATCCTCGACGACTACCAGGACGCGGTGCGCAAGCTCCGCTGCGCAACCAAGCTGGACGCGCTCAATGCCAAGGTCTTCACCAACACGGTGAAGGGCATCGGCCAGTTGTCGGTGCGCCTGCGCGATGCCGATGTGCTGGTGCTGATACGCGAGCGCACCCAGTTCCCGCGCCAGCTGCTCGAGAAGCTGCCGCGCCTGAAGCTGATCGCCCAGACCGGCCGCGTCGGCGCGCACATCGACGTGGAGGCCTGCACCAAGCTGGGCATCGCGGTGGCCGAAGGTGTGGGCTCGCCGGTGGCGCCGGCCGAGCTGACCTGGGCCCTGATCATGGCCTCGATGCGGCGGCTGCCGCAGTACATCGGCAATCTCAAGCATGGCGCCTGGCAGCAGTCGGGCCTGAAGGCGGCCTCGATGCCGCCGAATTTCGGCGTTGGCATGGTGCTCAAGGGCAAGACCCTGGGCATCTGGGGCTACGGCAAGATCGGCCAGATGGTGGCGGGCTATGCGCGCGCCTTCGGCATGAAGGTGCTGGTCTGGGGCAGCGAGACCTCGCGCGGCCGCGCCGCGCTGGACGGCTATGAGGCGGCCGAAAGCCGCGAGGCCTTCTTCGAGGGCTGCGATGTGCTGAGCCTGCACCTGCGCCTGAGCGAGGCCACGCGCGGCATGGTCACGCCCGAAGATCTGGCGCGCATGAAGCCCACCGCCCTGTTCGTCAACACCTCGCGCGCCGAGCTGCTGGCCGACGGCGCCCTGGTCTCGGCGCTCAACCGCGGCCGCCCCGGCATGGCGGCGGTGGACGTGTTCGAGAGCGAGCCGATCCTGCAGGGCCATCCGCTGCTGCGCCTGGAGAACGCCGTCTGCACGCCGCATATCGGCTATGTCGAGCAGGACAGCTACGAGCTCTACTTCGACGCGGCCTTTGACAATGTGCTGGCCTTCATCAACGGCGCGCCCAGCAACATCGTCAACCCCGACGCCCTGAAGGTGCTGCGCTGATGGCCGGCGAGCGGGCCGCACCGCAAGACCTCTGGGCGCTCTACCTGGCCTTCAATCGGCTGGCCCTGCAGGGCTTCGGCGGCGTGCTGGCGGTGGCACAGCGCGAGCTGGTGGACCGCCTGGGCTGGCTCAGCCGGGCCGAATTCCTGGAGGTGCTGGCGGTGGCCCAGGTGCTGCCCGGCCCCAATGTGGTGAACATCTCGCTGATGATTGGCGACCGCTTCTTCGGCCTGCGCGGTGCCTTCACGGCCTTGGCCGGCATGTTCGTGCTGCCCTGCGCGATCGTGCTGGGCCTGACCGCCCTGACCGGCCAGTTCCTGCACCAGCCCCTGGTGGCGGGGGCGCTGCGCGGCATGGGCGCGGTGGCGGCCGGCCTGATCCTGGCCACCGGGCTCAAGCTGATGGGCGGCCTGAAGGCCAATGTGCTGGGCCGCAGCGTCAGCCTGGGTCTGGCGGCGCTGGGCTTTGCGGCGATTGCGTTGCTGCGCCTGCCGCTGATCTGGGCCGTGCTGGGCATTGGGGGCCTGGGCATGGCGCTCGCCTGGCATCGATTGGGCAAGGACTGACCCCATGCCCCCGCCACCCGACCTGCTGGCCCTGTTCCTGCACTTCCTGAGCCTCTCCCTGCTCTCGATCGGTGGCGCCATCACCACCGCGCCCGAGATGCACCGCTATCTGGTGGGCCAGCAACATTGGCTGTCCGACACCGATTTCACCGGCTCGATCGCGCTTGCCCAGGCCGCGCCCGGACCCAACATCCTGTTCGTCGCGGTGCTGGGCTGGAATGTGGCCGGCCCGGCCGGCGCCGCGGCGGCCATGGCCGGCATCATGCTGCCCTCCACCACCCTGGTGCTGGCGGCGACGCGCTGGGCGCGCGAGCACCAGCAGGCACGCGGCATCCGCGCCTTCACGCAAGGCATGGCACCGCTGACGCTGGGGCTGATCGTGGCCACCGGCTGGCTGCTGGCGGCACCCTATGTGGCCGCACCGGAACACCGGCTGGCCACGCTGGCCCTGATCGCCGTGACGCTCGCACTCACGCTGCGCACCAAGCTCGGCCTGGTGTGGATGGTGCTGGCGGGTGGGGTGGTGGGGGCGCTGGGCTGGGTCTAGCTTCGAAGGAATGAACTGAGGGCCCACTGGGCCCTCGATTCATTCCTTCGTTCCGAAGATCTTGTCGCCCGCATCGCCCAGGCCCGGGATGATGTAGCCATGCTCATTGAGATGGCTGTCGATCGCCGCCGTCCAGCAGCGCACCTCGGGGTGGGCTTCGTTCAGCGCCTTCACGCCCTCGGGTGCGGCCACCAGCACCAGGGCGCGGATGTCCTTGCAACCGCGCGCCTTGAGCAGATCCACGGTGGCGATCATCGAGCCGGCGGTGGCCAGCATGGGGTCGATGATGAGGGCGGTGCGCTCGTCAAGCTGGCCGACGAAGCGGTCGAAGTAGTTCACCGGCTTGAGCGTCTCGTGGTCGCGCGCCAGGCCCACCACGCTGACCTTGGCATTGGGCATCATGTCCAGCACGCCATCCAGCATGCCCAGGCCGGCGCGCAGGATGGGCACCACCGTGACCTTGCGGCCGGCGATCTGGTCGATCTCGGTCGGGCCGCTCCAGCATTCGATGGTGGTTTTCTCGAGCGGAAAGTCGGCCGTGGCCTCGTAAGCCAAGAGACGCGCCACCTCGCCGGTGAGCTCGCGGAACTTCTTGGTCGAGATATCGGCCTCGCGCATCAGGCCGATCTTGTGTTTGACGAGGGGGTGGTGGACTTCGATGACGGCCATGATGTGGACTCTGCTTTCTTACCGGATGGTCAGATTATCTCCGCTCAGTGCCCGCGCTGGCGCAGCGCCTCGTAGAGGCAAACCCCTGCCGCCACCGAGACGTTGAGGCTCTCCACCGCGCCTTTCATGGGGATGCGCACCAGCTCGTCGCAGGTCTTGGCGGTGAGCGCGCGCATGCCCTCCCCCTCCGCACCCAGCACCAGCGCCACCGGGCCCTTGAGGTCCAGGTCGTAGATGGACTTCTCGGCCTGGTCGGAGGTGCCGATCACCCAGATATTGCGTTCCTTCAGCTCACCCAGCGTGCGCGCCAAGTTGGTGACCATCAGATAGGGCACGGTCTCGGCCGCGCCGCTGGCCACCTTGGCCACGGTGGCGTTCAGCCCCACCGCATGGTCTTTGGGTGCCACCACCGCATGCGCGCCGGCACCATCGGCCACGCGCAGGCAGGCGCCCAGATTGTGCGGGTCGGTCACGCCGTCCAGCACCAGCACCAGCGGGGCGGCCTCCGCAGCTTCCACCTCGTCCAGCACATCGTCCAGCGAGTGATGCTGCTGCAGCGCGCTCACGCGCGCCACCACGCCCTGGTGGCGGTGCGTGCCGCAGAGCTTGTGCAGGCGCTCGTCATCGCTCTCCACCAGCTTCACGCCCGCCTCCTTGCAGCGCTCGACGAACTGGCGCATGCGCTGGTCGCGGCGCGTTTGGTCGATGTGGATTTCGGAGATGGAAGCGGCGGCGGTCTTGAGCCGCACCGTGACGGCGTGGAAGCCGAAGAGAATGTGTTTGCTAGCGCTCATGCGCCCATCGTAGCGCCGCCGGGCCTTGCGCCCGGCGGCGCAGGTCCGATCAGCGGCCCATTTCCTTCAAATAGGCAGCGCGCGCGGCCAGGGCGGTGTCGGGGAAGTCCGAGAACAGGCCGTCCAGCCCCAGGCGGTAGAACTGCAGGTACTCCTTCTGCGGATCGCCACCATAGTCGAAGGCCAGGCGGCGCTTCTCGTTGCGGAAGGTGTAGGCATGCACGAACAGGCCGGCCTTGTGCGCGTCGGCGATCAGGCTGGTGGGCGCCTGCGTGTTGGCGTCGGCCCAGTTGGTCTTGCCGTCGCCGTTCTGGTCCTTCAGCGAGCCATCGGCGTTCAGCACGCCCTTCACCGGCACGATATAGGGCTTCCAGGGGCCGATGCCGTCGGCATAGCTCTTGATCTCGGCCAGGCCGGCGGGCGTGACCATGTCGCTGAACAGGCGCTTGTCGCCGGCCTTGAACCAGTCGTAGGGCCGGTCGTAGGGCGCCACATAGGTGAGTTTGCCGGTCTTGAGGTCCACGTCGTCGGCGTCGATGAGCTGGATCAGGCGCGTCTTCAGGCCCTTGCTCTTCAGGTATTTCAGGCTGCCGGGCTCGAAGCTCTGCACGAACACCGGCGCATCCTTGGCATTCCAGCCGGCGGCGTCCAGCAGGGCGATCAGCTTGTCTTCCAGCGGCAGGCCGAGGTCGCGGTGGAAGCTGGGGTTCTTGGTCTCGGGATAGACCGCGATGCTGCGCCCCTTCTCCTTGCTCTTGGCCTTCACCAGATCGATCAGTTCCTGGAAGGTGATGAGCTTGAACTTGCCGTTGTTGCCCTGCGGGCGCTCGGCATCGGTGATCAGGCCGCCCAGGGTCTTGATCTCGGCGAGCGTGAAGTCGCTGGCGAACCAACCTTCTTGCACTTCGCCGTCCACCGCCATGGTCTTCTTGCGCGCGGCAAATTCGGGATGGCTGGCCACATCGGTGCTGTAGGCCAGGTTGGGGTCATGTCTTGCGATCAGCACGCCATCCTTGGTGGAGATCAGGTCGGGCTCCACCACATCGGCGCCCTGCTCGATCGCCAGCGCATAGGCCTCCAGCGTCTCTTCGGGCAGATAGCCCGAGGCACCGCGGTGCCCCACCACCAGGGGCTGCTGACCATCCAGGGTCGGCAGGGGATCCAGGTCGTCGCTGCCGCCACAGGCGCTCAGCATCAGGCCAATCACCGCCGCGGCCACGGCCGCACGCTGCATCGAATTCATCGTCTTCACCTCCGTTGAACAACACCGCATTGTTCGAACAGGAGGTGACAGGCTGATGAAGCTGCTAGATCAAGCGCTGATACAGATAAAGCAGGCCCAGCAGCACCGGCTGGTGCAGCATGTAATAGCTCAGCGACCAGCCGCCCAGCCAGGCCAGCGGCCGCAGCGGCGCCGCGATGCCGCCCTGCAGCACGCGCTGCCGCGCCAGCCAGGCCCGGCCGAGCGCAAAGCCCAGCAGCATCACGCCCAGCCAGGGCAGCAGCGGCACATAGTCCTCGGTGACGGGCTTGCGCGTGACCAGCCCGACCCAGTTGGTCCAGCGGCTGTCGAAGAAGGCGTGCTGCCAGAGCTGCGGCGCCGCCAGCGCCAGCAGGGCCAGGCCCAGCAGGGCCCAGCCGGGCAGGCGCGGGCCGGCCCAGCGCAGCAGCAAGAGCATCAGCGCCATGCCATGCAGCACGCCGAAGCTGATGTAGCTGCGCGGAAACATCCACCAGGAGCCCAGCGATACCAGCAGGGCGCAGCCCGCCACCTGGGCCCAGCGCTTCCAGAAGCGCGGCCAGCGCTGACCCTGCGCCACCGCCACCGCCTGGCCCAGGCCGGCGCAGAGCAGGAACAGGCTGACGATGGCCGTGCGCTGCCAGGTCCAGAAGGGGTCGCGGTAGAAATCCTGCCGTATCAGGCCGGCATGGTTGAGGTCGAAGCCGAAGTGGAACAGCGTCATCCACAGCATCGCCAGGCCGCGCAAGGCGTCCAGGCGTGGCATGCGAGAGTTCGGAGCGGTCAAAATAGAAGCCACGCAAAACGAATGGCCGCAGTCTAGCCGGCAACATCTGACCCCATGCGACGTTTGCCCACCCTCTTCCTGCTCTGTGCCGCGCTGCTGGCCGCCCTGCCCGCCGCGGCCCAGCGTCCGGTGCAGCCGCGCGGCGCGCTCGACGCCGCCGAGCTCAACAACATCAGCGTGTTCAAGAAGAGCTCGCCCTCGGTGGTGCACATCACCACGCTGGACGTGCAGCGCGACTTCTTCTCGCTGGACGTGCAGCAGGTGCCGCGCGGCACCGGCACCGGCTTCATCTGGGACGAGCGCGGCCACATCGTCACCAACTACCACGTCATCCAGGGCGGCGACGCGGCGCGCGTGACGCTCGCCGACCAGAGCAGCTACGCTGCCCGGCTAGTGGGCGCCTTCCCCGACCGCGACCTCGCGGTGCTGCGCATCGAGGCGCCGCGCGAGAAGCTGGTGCCCATCGCTATCGGCAGCAGCCGCGAGCTGCAGGTGGGCCAGGGCGTGTACGCGATCGGCAACCCCTTCGGCCTGGACCAGACGCTGACGCGCGGCATCGTCTCGGCGCTCAACCGCGAGATCGAATCGGTGAACCGGCGCGCCATCCGCGGCGTGATCCAGACCGATGCCGCCATCAATCCCGGCAACTCGGGCGGCCCCCTGCTCGATTCGGCCGGGCGGCTGATCGGCGTCAACACGCAGATCTACAGCCCCAGCGGCGCCAGCGCCGGCATCGGCTTCGCCATCCCGGTGGACGAGGTCAACCGCGTCGTGCCCAGGCTCATCAAGGACGGACGCTACATTCGCCCGGCCATCGGCGTGACCTCGGGCTCGGCCCAGCTGCAGCAGGCGCTGCGCCTGCCCAAGGGCGTGGCCATCGTCGGCGTGGGCGCGCGCAGCCCCGCCGCCGAGGCCGGGCTGCAGCCCTTCACGCGGGCGCGCGACGGCCGCATCGTGCATGGCGACGTGATCACCGCGATCAACGACGAGGCGATCGCCGATCTCGACGACATGCTGGCCCTGCTGGAGCGCCGCCAGGTCGGCGAGCGCGTCACGCTCACGCTCTGGAACAACGGCAAGACGCGCAGACAGGCGCTGGTGTTGGCCGCATCCGACTAGGCCAGCGAGGTAGCTGTGATACCGTGGCCGGGCCCGCGCCACTGTCACCGAGCCACCTCGCCAGGATGATCCCGCCCCACCCGCCACCCGCCGCGCCCAGACGGCCCTGGGCCCTGCTGGTCTGGTACTGGCCGGCGCTGCTGAGCGTGCTGGTGGGGGCGCTGATCGTGGCCGGCCTGCTGCGCCTGCATCTGCAGACCGACCGCGCCGCCGTGCGCGGCCAGCTCGAGGCACAGCTGACCCTGCTGCGCGCCCGCATCGAGGCCACCGCACAAAGCACCTTCAGCCCCACCCTCGGGCTGGAGGCCATGATCCAGCTTGATGGCGACATCTCCGAGGAGCGTTTCGAGCGCCTCACCAGCCGTGCCGTCAAGCTCGTGCCGCAGCTGCGCAGCGTGGTGGCGGCGCCCGACGACGTGGCCCGCCATGTGTTCCCACGCGCCGGCAACGAGCGCGTGTTCGGCCTGGTCTACCGCAGCATCCCGGCGCAATGGGCGCAGGTGCAGGCGGCGCGCGCGCAGCGCGGGCCGCTGATCGTCGCGCCGGTGGTGCTGGTGCAGGGCGGCATGGGCATCATCCAGCGCACGCCGGTGTTCCTGCGCGATGCCGCCGCGCCGGACGGCCAGCGCTATTGGGGCGTGGTGTCGGTGGTGGCGGACCTGGAGCGCTTCATGCAGGTCGCCGGCCTGGAGCGCCAGGCCGGGCTGGCGCTCGAGATCGTCGACGAGCGCGAGGGCCGGCAGGCGGCGCGCCATATCTGGGGCGAGACCAGGCTGGCCGAGGCCGGCGCGGTGCGGCAGGTGGCGCAGCTGCCGGGCGGCCTGTGGACCCTGCTGGCCCTGCCCCAGGGGGGCTGGGAGAGCGGCCTGGCCTGGCAGTCGGCCGATGTGATGGCCAGCCTGATCGGCGCGGCCCTGGTCACCGCCCTGCTCGCCCTGCTGGGCCGGCAGCGCCATGTGCTGAGCCAGCGCAACGAGGCCCTGGCCCATGAGATCGAAACGGGCCGCCAGGCCAGCCAGCAGCTGCAGGAATCGCAGGCGCGTTTTCGCAGCCTCGCCGCGCTGGCCAGCGACTGGGTCTGGGAGCAGGACGCCGAGCTGCGCTTCACCTACATCTCGCGCACCGCCGAGGAGGCCTCCAATGTGCACAGCAGCAGCGTGCTGGGCCACCGGCGCTGGGAGTCGCCGGCGATCGCGCCCGGCGTCGACTGGGAGGCGCACAAGGCGCAGCTGGCGCGACACGAGCCCTTCCGCGACCTCGAGTATTCGCAGTACACCGAAGACGGCACGCTGCGCCATGTGAGCGTGTCCGGCACGCCGATCTTCGATGCCGACGGCGTGTTCCGCGGCTACCGCGGCACCGGCCGCAACATCACGCCGGCCAAGCAGGCGGAGGCCGCGCTGCGCCAGTCCCAGGCCGATCTGATGCAGGCGCGCGATCGCCTGCAGGCCCTGCTCGATGCGGCCATCGAGGTGGCCATCATCGCCACCGATCTGCAGGGCCGCGTGATGCTGTTCAACCGCGGCGCCGAGCGCATGCTGGACTACCGCGAGGAGGACATGCTGGGCAAGAGCCCGGCCCTGCTGCACCTGCCGGCCGAGGTTGAGGCACGCGGCTTGGCGCTCAGTGCCGAACTGGGGCGCCCCATCCAGGGCTTCGAGACCTTTGTGGCGCTGGCGCAGCGCGATGGCATCGAGACGCGCGAATGGACCTATCTGCGTCGCGACGGCCAGGCCCTGGCGGTCTCCCTGAGCGTCACCCATGTGCGCGACCGCCATGGCACGCCGCTCGGCTATCTGGGTGTGGCGCGCGACATCAGCGCGCAGCGCCAGGCCGAGCGGCAATCGCGTGAACTGCATGCCGAGCTCGAGAGCCGGGTGAGCCGGCGCACCGCCGAGCTGCGCGAGGCGCTGGCCCATCTGCACCGTGCCCAGGACGAGCTGCTGCGCTCGGAAAAACTGGCCGCGCTGGGCTCGCTGGTGGCGGGCGTGGCGCATGAGCTCAACACGCCGCTGGGCAACTGCCTCACCACCGCCTCGACGCTGGACGAGCGCACGCGCGAGACCCGCCAGGCCTTTGTGGAGGGCCATATGCGCCGCTCCAGCCTGGCCTCCTATCTGGACGATGCCGGCGCCGCCACCGCGATCCTGCTGCGTGGCCTGGGCACGGCCAACGAACTGGTGACGCACTTCAAGCAGCTCTCGGTGGACCAGACCAGCGTGCAGCGCCGCCAGTACCGCCTCGACGCGGTGGTGGCCGATGTGCTGAGCCTGATGCGGGCGCGCTGGAAGACCACGCCCTACCGCATCCGCACCGACATCCCGCCGGAGCTCGAGCTGGACGGCTACCCCGGCCCGCTCAGCCAGGTGCTCAGCAATCTGATGCTGAACGCCCTGCTGCATGCCTTCGAGGGCCGCGACAGCGGCGAGCTCAGCATCAGCGCACGCGCGCTGGACGCGCAGCAGTTCGAGCTGGTGGTGGCCGACGACGGCCTGGGCATGAGCGAGGAGGTGCGGCGCCGCGCCTTCGACCCCTTCTTCACCACCAAGATGGGGCGCGGCGGTACCGGCCTCGGGCTCAACATCGTCTACAACATCATCACCGACATCCTGGGCGGCCATGTGGAGCTGCACAGCGAACCCGGCCTGGGCAGCCGCTTCGTGTTCCGGCTGCCGCGCGTGGCGCCCGAGCTGAAGGGGCATTGAGCGCGCCTCAGCAGGCGCCCGCGCTCTGCCGCAAGATGACGCCCATGCACACGCCTCTTTCCATCTTGGATCTCGCGCCCATCGTCGAGGGCAGCGATGCCCGCAGCGCCCTGCTCAACAGCCTGGAGCTGGCCCGCCATGCCGAAGCACTGGGCTACCGGCGCTACTGGGTGGCCGAGCACCACAATATGGACGGCGTGGCCAGCTCGGCCACCGCGGTGCTGATCGGCCAGATCGCCGCCGCCACCCGGCAGATCCGCGTCGGCTCGGGCGGCATCATGCTGCCCAACCACGCGCCGCTGACCATCGCCGAAGCTTTCGGCACCCTCGCCACGCTCTTCCCCGATCGCATCGACCTGGGCCTGGGCCGCGCGCCCGGCACCGACGGCCCGACCATGCGCGCGCTGCGCCGCCACCTCAGCACGGCGGCCGAAGACCGCTTCCCGGAGGACGTGCAGGAGCTACAGGCCTATCTGGCGCCGGCCCGCGAGGGTCAGGTCGTGCGCGCCATCCCGGGCCAGGGCACCGAGGTACCGATCTGGCTGCTCGGCTCCAGCCTCTACAGTGCCCAGCTGGCCGCCTATCTGGGCCTGCCCTTTGCCTTTGCCTCGCATTTCGCGCCCGAGCTGCTGATGCAGGCGCTCGAGCTTTACCGCGGCCAGTACCGCCCCAGCGAGCGCCACCCCAGGCCCCATGCGATGGTGGGGCTGAACGTGATCGTGGCCGACAGCGACGCGCAGGCCGCGTATTTGTTCAGCTCGCTGCAGCAGCGCTTCCTGGGCATGGTGCGCGGCCGGCGCGGCCCGCTGCCGCCGCCGGTGGACGATATGGCTGCGCGCTGGAACGCAGCCGAGGCGGCCCAGGTGGCGCGCATGCTGGCGGAATCCATCGTCGGCTCGCCCGCCACGGTCAAGGCGGGGCTGGCGGCCACCCAGGCGCGCACCGGCGCCGACGAGTTCATCGTCGCCTGCGCCCTGCACTCGCAGGCCGCGCGACTGCGCTCCTACGAGTTGCTGGCCGGCCTGGCCTAGGGGGCGGGCGCCAGCCGCTGGGCGCCTCTCAATTGCTTACAGCTTGCGCCGCGCATTCGCAGTAGGCTCGCCGCCCAAAGCCGAGTTTCACAGCCGGGACGCCCGGAATGCCCAGACATGCAGATTGCTGCTTATGAATTCATCACGGCCGAAGGTCGCTTTGCGATCAGCCTGCGCCCCTACGGCCGCTGGCGGGTGCGTTGCGCCAGCGGCCTGCTGGACCGCTCCTTCGCCGACCCTGAGGAGGCGCTGGCCGAATTGGCCGCCCATTGGCCGGTGCCGCCGCGCCTGAAGGACTGGACGCCGCTGCCCACGCACAGCGGCGAAACCATGCTGGGCGGGCTCGACCCGCTGGAGCACCTGTCGCCAGGCTAGCCGGCAGGCCGGTTCAACCCAGGGCGCGACGCGCGTTCGCGAACATGCGCGCCCAGGGGCTCGCCTCGCTCTTGTCGCCGCTGGTCCAGCTGAGCTGGATATTGCGCTGCACGCGTTCCGGATGCGGCATCAGCACGGTGAAGCGGCCATCGGCCGTGGTCACCGAGGTCAGGCCCTCGGGGCTGCCGTTCGGGTTGAGCGGATAGACCTCGGTGGGCCGGCCATGGTGGTCCACGTAACGCATTGCGCGTGCCACCTTGCTGGCATCGCCGCGCTGCGAGAAATCGGCATAACCCTCGCCATGCGCCACCGCGATCGGCAGGCGGCTGCCGGCCATGCCTTGGAAGAACAGGCTGGGGCTCTCCAGCACCTCCACCATCGCCAGCCGGGCCTCGAACTGCTCGCTCTTGTTGCGCGTGAACTTGGGCCAGTGCTGGGCGCCGGGGATGATGGGCGAGAGCGCGGCCATCATCTGGCAGCCATTGCACACGCCCAGCGCGAAGCTGTCGCTGCGCGCGAAAAAGGCCTTGAACTGATCGGCCAGCACCGGATTGAACATCACCGAGCGCGCCCAGCCCTCGCCGGCACCCAGGGTGTCGCCATAGCTGAAGCCACCGCAGGCGATGAAGCCCTTGTAGCGGTCCAGCGTGGTGCCGCCGGACTGCAGATCGCTCATGTGCACGTCATAGGTATCGAAGCCGGCCCGGGCCAGGGCATAGGACATCTCCACATGCGAGTTGACGCCCTGCTCGCGCAGGATCGCGATCCTGGGGCGCGCGCCCGTCGAGATGAAGGGCGCGGCGACGTCTTCCTTGGGATCGAAGCTCAGGTGCACATGGCGGCCGGGGTCGTCGGCCTGGCCGGCCAGCGCATGCTCGGAATCGGCGCAGGCCGGGTTGTCGCGCAGCTGGGCGACACGCCAGCTGACCTGGTCCCATTCCTTGTGCAGCGCCTCCAGCGCCGCGCCATAGACCTTCTTGCTGTCGCGCCAGACTTCCATCTGGCCGCTCGCATTGGGCTTGCCCACCACATGGCTGTGCTTGGAGAGGCCGTGCTTGCGCAGCAGCTGCATCACCGCATCGCGCTGGGCGGTGGGCACCTGCAGCAGCGCGCCCAGTTCCTCGTTGAACAGGGCCTTGAGCGTCAGCTCCTCGCGGCGCGCGCTCACCTGGCTGGCCCAGTTCTTGGAATCGCCCACATCGGCGCGGCTGTCGGAGACGCCATCGCCCTCGGTGACCAGCATGTCCACATTCAGGCTGATGCCGCAATGGCCGGCAAAGGCCATTTCGCAGGCGGTGGCCCAGAGGCCGCCGTCGCCGCGGTCGTGGTAGGCCAGCAGCTGGCCGCTGGCGCGCAATTCATTCACGGCGGCCACCAGGCTCTTGAGCGCTTCAGCATCGTCCAGATCGGGCACCTCGCCACCGAACTGGCTCAGGGTCTGAGCCAGGATGGAGCCGCCCATGCGCTGCCGGCCCTGGCCCAGGTCGACCAGGATCAGGCTCGTGTCACCGGCCTGCAGCTCGGGCGTGAGCGTGCCCCGCACATCGGCGAGCGTGGCGAAGGCGGTGATGATCAGCGAGACCGGTGCGGTGACCTGCTTGACCGCGCCGGCTTCATCGTTCCAGCGCGTGCGCATCGACAGCGAATCCTTGCCCACCGGGATCGAGATGCCCAGCGCCGGGCACAGCTCCATGCCCACCGCCTTGACGGTATCGAACAGCGCGGCGTCCTCGCCGGGCTCGCCGCAGGCCGCCATCCAGTTGGCGCTGAGCTTGACGCGCTCCAGCTCGATCGGCGCGGCGAGCAGATTGGTGATGGCCTCGGCCACCGCCATGCGCCCCGAGGCCGGGCCGTTGACGGCCGCCAGCGGGGTGCGCTCACCCATGCTCATGGCCTCGCCGCGGAAGCCCTTGAAGTCGGCCAGGGTGACGGCGCAATCGGCCACCGGCACCTGCCAGGGGCCGACGAACTGGTCGCGATGGTTCAGGCCGCCGACCGTGCGGTCACCGATCGAGATCAGGAAGCGCTTGGAGGCCACGGTCGGGTGGCGCAGCACTTCCACCGCCGCGGTCGCCAGGCTGGCGCCGCCCAGCTCCAGGCGGCCGGCGTCGCGCGCCACGCGCTGCACATCGCGGTGCATCTTGGGCGGCTTGCCCAGCAGCGTCGCCATCGGCATGTCGATGGCGCGGTCTCCTGCCGGGCCGTCTTCCAGCACCAGCTCGCGCTGCTCGGTGGTCACGCCCACCACCGCAAAGGGGCAGCGCTCGCGTTCGCACATGGCGCGGAAGGTCTCGAGACTCTCGGGCGCGATCGCCAGCACATAGCGCTCCTGGCTTTCGTTGCACCAGATCTCCTTGGGGGCAAGACCTGACTCCTCCAGCGGCACGGCGCGCAGATCGAAGATGGCGCCGCGGCCGGCATCGTTCACCAGCTCGGGGAAGGCGTTGGAGATGCCGCCGGCCCCGACGTCGTGGATGGCGAGGATGGGATTGTCGGCACCCAGGCCCCAGCAATGGTTGATGACCTCCTGCACACGGCGCTCGATCTCGGGGTTGCCGCGCTGCACCGAGTCGAAGTCCAGGTCGGCGGTGTTGGTGCCGGCCGCCATCGAGCTGGCGGCGCTGCCGCCCATGCCGATGCGCATGCCCGGGCCGCCCAGCTGCACCAGTAGGCTGCCGGCGGGGAATTCGATCTTGCGGGTGAGGTCGGAGCGGATCGCGCCGACGCCCCCGGCGATCATGATGGGCTTGTGGTAGCCGCGCGTGATGCCGTCCACCTCCTGCTCATAGGCACGGAAGTAGCCGCCCAGATTGGGCCGGCCGAACTCGTTGTTGAAGGCGGCGCCGCCAATCGGGCCCTCGATCATGATCTGCAGCGGGCTGGCGATGTGCTCGGGCTTGCCGATGTCCTGCTGCTCCCAGCGCTCGGTGAGGCCGGGCAGGCGCAGATTGGAAACGGTGAAGCCGGCGAGGCCGGCCTTGGGCTTGGCCCCGCGCCCCGTCGCGCCCTCGTCGCGGATCTCGCCGCCGGCGCCGGTGGAGGCGCCCGGGAAGGGCGAGATGGCGGTCGGGTGGTTGTGCGTCTCCACCTTCATCAGCACATGCGAGGTCTCGGCGCGGGCCTGGTACTGCGGTGCCTTGTCAAAGCCGGCCGGCATCCAGCGTTCGAGCTCATGGCCTTCCATCACCGCGGCGTTGTCCGAATAGGCGATCACCGTGTGCTGGGGGTGAAGCTTCTCGGTGTTGCGGATCATGCCGAACAGGGACAGGTCTTGCTCTTCACCGTCCACCGTGAACTTGGCATTGAAGATCTTGTGGCGGCAATGCTCGCTATTGGCCTGCGCGAACATCATCAGCTCGACATCGCTGGGGTTGCGCTTGAGCCCCTGGAAGGCCGTCACCAGGTAGTCGATCTCGTCGTCGGAGAGCGCCAGACCAAAGGTCTTGTTGGCGGCCTCCAGGGCCGGGCGGCCCGATCCCAGCACGTCCACATGCTCGAGCGGCTGGGCGTCTTTTTCGTCGAACAGATGGGCGGCGGCCGCGCGGCTCAGCAGCACGCTCTCGGTCATGCGGTCGTGCAGCAGCGCGGCGCAGGCCAGGCGTTCGGCCTCGGACAAGGTCTTCACGCCGCCCAGCAAGCCGCTCTTGAGCGTGATGCGGTACTCGGTGACACGCTCGACGCGATGGATATCCAAGCCGCAGTTGTGCGCGATGTCGGTAGCCTTGGAGGCCCAGGGGCTCACCGTGCCCAGGCGCGGCGCCACCACGATCAGTTCGCCGTCCTGCGCGCCCTGGTAGGCATCGCCATAGTCCAGCAGGGCCGCCAGCTTGGACTTGACCTCATCGGCCAGCGCTGCATCGCTCCAGACCCAGTGCACATGGCGTGCGGCAATGGCGGTGATGCGCTCGTTGACGGCCTGCAGCCGCGGCAGCAAGGCATTGGCACGGAAGGAGGAAAGAGCGTTGCCGCCCTCGAAGTGGAGCAGATGCTTGGGCTTGGAGGAGGAAGAGGCCATGGGGTCCCGGGATGCGCGCATGCGGCGCTGGAGGTTGCGGTCTCAAGCCTGGTGGGCCTGGCCGTTGAAGCCCGGGATTTTAGCTAGGGTCTGTACCGATACGGCGGAGCCCGCAAAGTTTCACAGCTTGGTGAAATCTTTGCCTGGCATTCACACAGTCTTTTCGCCGTCTCGCGATACTTTGCACATGAACGATCCGCGCCAAATCTGGGACCAGCGCTACGGCCTCGGCCAGGCCAGCCTGGCCGACAACTGGCTGGAGCATTGGGGCGCCGCCTGGCTCGCCCATGCCCATGGCCAGGGCTATCAGGCGCTGGACATTGGCTGCGGCAATGGCCATGAGAGCGCCGCCCTGCTGGCCCTGGGCTGGCAGGTCACCGCCACCGAGATCTCGCCCACCGCCCTGGCGGCGGCCGAGGAACGCAATCCGGCGGCGCGCCATCTGCTCGCCGATGTGCGCACCATGCCCGAGATCGCCAGCGCCAGCATGGACCTGGCGGTGGCCCATCTCTCGCTGCACTACTTCGACCAGGCCGGCAGCCTGCAGGCCTTCGCCGAGATCGCACGGGTGCTCAAGCCCGGTGGCCTGCTGCTGGGCAGCGTCAACGCCGAGGACGACCTCAACTACGGCGCGCCGGCCGACGCCAGCGGCTGGGAACCGGTCCTGGTGGACGGCGTGCCCAAGCAGTTCTTCACCTCGCCCAAGCTCTTGAGCTGCCTGCGCCAGCACTACGAGTTGCTGGAGCTGCGCAAGTCCATCAGCCTGCGCTACGGCGCGCCCAAGTCGGTATGGGACTTCGCGGCGCGGCGTTTGCCGCCGACTTAGCGTCCGACTTAGCGGCCGGCCTTCATCTGGCCGACGATGTGCTCGGCGCGCTCGATCAGCGCGGCGGTGTCGATGGTGGTGAGCGCCCTGCCCTTGAGCACCTGGCGGCCGCCCACCCAGACGTCGGACACATGCTCGCGGCCGGCCACATAGACCAGCTGCGCATCGGCGTGGTAGACGGGCCGGCATTCCAGCGCGTCCAGCGAGACGGCCACCACATCGGCCAGCTTGCCGACTTCCAGCGAGCCCAGATCGGCCTCGCGGCCCATCGCCTTGGCGGCACGGATGGTGGCCATTTCAAGCGCGGTGCGCGCCGAGACCGTGAGCGGGTCGCCCGTCACGCCCTTGGCCAGCAGGGCCGCGGCGCGGATCTCGGCAAACATGTCCTGGCGGTTGTTGGAGGCGGCGCCGTCGGTGCCCAGAATCGTGTTCACGCCAGCGGCTTCCAGCGCCTTGATCGGCGCCACACCCGAGGCCAGCTTGAGGTTGGAGCTGGGGTTGTGCACCAGATGCACCTGCTGCGCCGCCAGCATCGCGATCTCGGCCTCGGTGAGATGCACCATGTGCACGGCCAGCATGCGCTCGTTCAGCACGCCCAGCTTGTTGAGGCGCTCCAGCGGCCGCATGCCGTATTGCTTCAGGCTGCCATCCACTTCCTCCTGGGTCTCGTGGATATGGCAGTGCATCTGGATGTCCAGACGCTCGGCCAGTTCGCGCAGCTTGACGAAGGTCTCATCCGACACCGTGTAGGGCGCGTGCGGCGCGCTGGTCCAGTCCAGCAGGCTTTCGCCCTTGTACTGCTCGTAGGCGGCCACGCCACGGTCGATGTACTCCTGGGCATTGGCGGCATAGCCGGTGGGGAAGTCGATCACATTGATCGACACGCCGGCGCGGATGCCCGCGTCCACCGCGGCACGGGCCATCGCGGTGGGGAAGAAATACATGTCGTTCAGATAGGTCACGCCACCGCGCAGCGCCTCGGCGGCGGAGAGCAGCGAGCCCTGGTAGGTCCAGTCCTCGCTGACCCACTTCTTCTCCAGCGGCCAGATATGGTTGTTGAGCCAGTCCATCAGGGCCAGGTCGTCGGCCACGCCGCGCAGCAGCGACATGGCCGAATGGGTGTGGCCATTGATCAGGCCGGGGATCAGCACATGCTGGCCCAGCTCGACGCGCTCGGCATCGGCATAGCGCGCCTCGGCCTCACCCCAAGGCAGCACGGCGGCGATGCGCTCGCCGTCCATCACCACCGCATGCTGCTCGAGCACGGCACCGCCAGGGGTCATGGGAAGGACCCAGCGGGCCTTGAGGATGGTTTGCTGCTTGCTCATGATGGGGTCGCTCAGTCGAAAAGACGGGTGAATTCTGACAGCACGCGGGCCGCATCCACGCGCACGCAGACCTGCTGCGCGGGGCTGTGGGCCCAGGGGGAATCGGGGGCGGCCAGGCCCTGGTGATCCTGGATGGTCTGGCCGCGCGCGATGCCGTCCAGCACCACGCGCACCGGGCCGGCGCGCAGGCCGAAGGCCTCGGGCGCGGCCAGGTACACGGCCGCGCTGGCATCGTGCGAGTAGATGCCGCCGATGCCGTCGCGCTCGTGATAGAAATCCTGGTAATGGCGTGTCGCGGCCCAGAGGAAGTCGCCCACGGCGCCCTGCTTGCCGCCACGGCCCTTCAGGGCGGCCAGATCGTCGTGCTTCATCACCACCTCCTGGGTCACGTCGAGGCCGACGATCACCACCGGCCAGGCCGCGGCAAACACCGCATCGGCCGCCTCGGGGTCGTTGATGACGTTGGCCTCGGCCACCGGGCTGACATTGCCGCCATGGCCATGGGTGCCGAAGGCGCCGCCCATCACCACCACCTGCCGCACCTTGGCGGCGATGCCGGGGTCGTGGCGCAGCGCCAGCGCGAGGTTGGTGAGCGGGCCCACGGCCACCAGCGTGATCTGGCCCGGCTCGGCATTGACCATGGCACAGATCAGCTCATGCGCCGGACGGCCATCGACCTCGCGCCGTGGCGCGGGCACCAGCGCGCCCACGCCACCCAGGCCGTCCTCGCCGTGCACATGGGCCGGAAAGGCCTGGTCCTGGCGCGGCCGCAAGGGGCCGGAGGCGCCGGCCGCCACCGGCAGCTCGAGCTCATAAAGCGCCGCCAGCGCCAGCGCATTGCGCGTGGTGGTGGCGACGGCGGCATTGCCGAACACGGTGGTGATGGCACGCAGCCGGATGGCGGGGTGGCGCGCCAGCACATAGAGCGCCATGGCGTCGTCGATGCCGGGATCGGTGTCGAAGATGACGGATTGGGGAACTGCTTGCATGGCTGAAAAACCTCAGGAGCGCGGCTGCAGCTCGGCTGCGAGTTCGGCACGGCGCGGCATGGCCGTCTGCACGCCGGCGCGGCTCACCGCCATTGCGGCTGCGGCCTGGCCCAGGCGCACCGCGTCTGCGGGCGCCCAGCCTTCGGCCAGGCCGGTGGCCAGGCCGCCGACAAAGGTATCGCCGGCACCCACCGTGTCCACCGCGGTGACGCGCTGCGCCGGCAGATGTTGCGCGCCTTGTAGTGCGCCTTGTTGCGCACTGCACAGCAGCACGCCCTGGGCGCCCAGGGTGACCACAACCTGGCCCGGGCCACGCGCGAGCAGCGCCTCGGCCGCCGCCCGCACCTGCTCCAGGCTGGCGCTGGGCATGCCCGCCATCTGGCCGGCCTCGGTTTCATTGAGCACCAGCCACTGCGTCTGGGCCAGCAGCTCGGCGCTCACCGGCAGGGCCGGCGCGGCGTTCAGAATGGTCGTCACCCCGGCCGCGCGTGCCAGCGCAAAGGCATGCGCAATGGCGGGCTGCGGCACTTCCAGCTGGGCCACCACCACGCGCGCCGCCTGCAGCACCGCCTTGGCCTGCTCGACGTCGGCCGCGCTCAGCTGCGCATTGCTGCCCGGCACATAGACGATGGAGTTCTCGCCGCCCTGGCTGGCCACCATGATGACGGCGATGCCCGGCAGCGCCGTGGCATCGGTGGCAACCGCCGCGGTGTGCACCCCCTCGGCGCCCAGCGCCGCCAGCAGCTCGGCGCCATGCTGGCGCGTGCCGACGCGCGACACGAAGGCCACCTCGGCGCCCAGGCGCGCCGCGGCCACCGCCTGGTTGGCACCCTTGCCGCCCGGGGCCATCACAAAGGCCTCGCCCACCAGGGTCTCGCCGGGCGCCGGCAGGCGCGGCGAATGCGAGACCATGTCCATATTGATGCTGCCCACCACCACCACGCTGGCGGGCTTGCTGCTTGCTGTTGCAGTCATGAAAAGATTCCTTGGCAATCAGGCGCGCGCGGCGCTGCTTTCGCGCACCACCAGGCGCGGCGTCAGCAACACATCCTTCAGCGGTGCGCCAGGGTTGTCGATGCGGTCCAGCAGCACGCGAGCGGCCTCGCGGCCGAGCTCCTTGATGGAACAACCCACGGTGGTGAGCGCGGGGTAGACGAAGCTGCTCAGCTCGATGTCGTCGAAGCCCACGATGGAGAGTTGCTCGGGCACCTTGCGCCCCAGCTCGGCCGCGGCGCGCAAGCCGCCCATCGCCATCATGTCGTTGCCGGCGAACACGGCCGTGATCTCGGGATGCTTGCGCAGCAGCGCCCGCACCGCCTCGTAGCCGCCGGCGCTGGAGAAGTCGCTCTCCACCAGCCAGCCTTCCTGCGGCGTGATGCCGCGCTCCAGCAGCGCCTGGCGCCAGCCCTCGACACGCTCGATCGCCACCTCGAACTCGGCCGGGCCACTGATGCAGCCGATGTGCCGGTGCCCCAGCTCCAGCAGATGCGCCACCGCCGCATGCGCGCCGGCCTGGTTGTGCACGCTGACGCGGTCGGCGCGTGCGCCGGGCACCAGGCGGTCCACCGTCACCGCGGGCACGCTGGCCAGCTTGAAGATCTTCGCCAGCGAGGCGGCATCGCCGGCCGAGGCCAGCAGCAGGCCGTCGATGCGCTTTTCCAGCAGGGTGCGCATGTACTGCTGCTGGCGCTTGGGGTCGTTGTCGGAGTTGCACAGAAACACCGAATAGCCCGCCAGGCGGCAGCATTCCTCGACGCCGCAGACCAGCTCGGCGAAGAACGGGTTCTGCACATTCGGCACCAGCACGCCGATGATCTTGGTCTCGCTCTTGCGCAACGAACGCGCCACCGCGCTGGGCAGGTAACCGATCTCCTCCACCGCGGCCAGCACGCGCCGGCGCGCATCGGCGCTCACCGGGCGGGTGTCGTTGAGGACATGCGATACCGTCGTAAAGGACACCCCGGCCAGGGCGGCCACGTCTTTGATCGTGCTCACGGATGCTTGTTGCTCGCTAGGGTCGGATCGATGGATCCGGATTGGCAAACGTTTGCCAGTCTGCGTAGCATAGCCCAAAAAGCCTGATCTACATCAGGCTGGCGCGCCGCCCACACCGGGGACAAACCCAGCAAAAACAAAGCCCCCGAGCAAGGCTGCGGGGGCTGCTGCGATCGGGCAGGCGCGGAGCCTGCCGACGATCATCAACGCTGGGCGATGGGCTTGACGTTGCGCGAGGTGGCGCCGACGAAGAGCTGGCGCGGACGGCCGATCTTGTACTCGGGGTCGCCGATCATCTCGTTCAGCTGGGCGATCCAGCCCACCGTGCGGGCGAGTGCAAAAATCGCAGTGAACAGCGGCACCGGGATGCCGATGGCGCGCTGCACGATGCCCGAGTAGAAGTCCACGTTCGGGTAGAGCTTGCGGGCGACGAAGTATTCGTCTTCCAGCGCGATCTTCTCGAGTTCCATCGCGAGCTTGAAGAGCGGGTCGTCGTGCAGGCCCAGCTCGTTCAGCACCTCGTGGCAGGTCTCGCGCATCAGCTTGGCGCGCGGGTCGTAGTTCTTGTAGACGCGGTGACCGAAGCCCATCAACTTGACGTTGCTGTTCTTGTCCTTCACCTGCTTGATGAACTCGCCGATCTTGGCCACGCCACCCATTTGCTGGATGTCGCTGAGCATGTTCAGGCAGGCCTCGTTGGCGCCACCGTGGGCAGGGCCCCACAGGCAGGCCACTCCGGCGGCGATGGCTGCAAAGGGGTTGGTGCCCGAGGAGCCGCACAGACGCACCGTCGAGGTCGAGGCGTTCTGCTCGTGGTCGGCATGCAGGGTGAAGATGCGGTCCATGGCGCGCACCAGCACGTCATTGGGCTTGTAGTCCTCGCAAGGCGTGGCAAACATCATGCGCATGAAGTTGCCGGCGTAGCTGAGGTCGTTCTTCGGATAGATATAGGGCTGGCCGACCGTGTACTTGTAGGCCATCGCCACCATCGTCGGCATCTTGGCGATCAGGCGGATCGCCGCGATCTCGCGATGCTCGGGGTTATTGATGTCGGTGCTGTCGTGATAGAAGGACGACATCGCACCCACCAGGCCGGTCATCACGGCCATCGGATGGGCGTCGCGGCGGAAGCCGCGCAGGAAGAACTGCATCTGCTCGTTGACCATGGTGTGGTTGGTCACGCGCGAGACGAAATCCGCCTTCTGGGTTTCGTTGGGCAGCTCTCCGTAGAGCAGCAGATAGCAGGTCTCGAGGTAGTCGCAGTTCACCGCCAGCTGCTCGATCGGGTAGCCGCGATACAGCAGCTCGCCCTTGTCGCCATCGATGTAGGTGATGGTCGAGTTGCAGGAGGCGGTGGAGAGGAAGCCCGGGTCGTAGGTGAACTTGCCCGTCTGCGCGTAGAGCTTGCGGATGTCGATCACATCCGGGCCTACCGAGCCCTTGTAAATGGGCAGGTCCATTTGCGGGCTGCCGTCCGAGAACGACAGGGTGGCTTTGACGTCAGACGGGGTCATAAGTCTTTCCTTGTGACAGCTTTTCGAAAGAATTCACTACTTGGGAACACGCAGCAGCTTGAGCACGGCCCGCACCTCGGGGCGATCCAGTTCGCCCTCAGGTTCCTTGCGGGCCAGGAACAGGTCCATCAGGTCGTTGTCGGCCAGGTCCATCAGAAGCGTCAGGCCCAGGGCCTGGGATTCCGTGAGCGTGGCCTCGTGGCGCACAAAGAAGCGCTCGATGAAAAGATCATTCTCAAGCAAACCGCGGCGGCAGCGCCACTTGAGTTTGGAGAGAGCTCTCTCGTCGATGCGGGCTTCTTCAGTGCTGGTGCTCATGCTGTGCAGACAATGTTCGCGCTCAGACCGCGCGACGCACCATCAGTTCCTTGATCTTGCCAATCGCCTTGGTGGGGTTCAGACCCTTGGGGCAGACGTCCACGCAGTTCATGATGGTGTGGCAGCGGAACAGGCGGTACGGATCTTCCAGGTTGTCCAGGCGCTCGGCGGTGGCTTCGTCGCGGCTGTCGGCGATGAAGCGGTAGGCCTGCAGCAGACCGGCCGGGCCCACGAACTTGTCGGGGTTCCACCAGAAGCTGGGGCAGCTCGTCGAGCAGCTGGCGCACAGGATGCACTCGTACAGGCCGTCGAGCTCCTCGCGCTCCACCGGCGACTGCAGACGCTCCTTCTCCGGCGGAATGTTGTCATTCACCAGATAGGGCTTGATCGAGTTGTACTGCTTGAAGAACTGCGTCATGTCGACGATCAGGTCGCGCACCACCGGCAGGCCCGGCAGCGGCTTCAGCACGATCGTGGCCGGCAGCGACAGCATATTGGTCAGGCAGGCCAGACCGTTCTTGCCGTTGATGTTCATCGCGTCCGAGCCGCACACGCCTTCGCGGCAGGAGCGGCGGAAGGACAGCGTGGGGTCCACGGCCTTCAGCTTGATGAGGGCATCCAGCAGCATGCGCTCATGGCCATCGAGCTCGATCTCGATGGTCTGCATATAGGGCTTGGCGTCCTTGTCCGGGTCGTAGCGGTAGATCTGGAAGGTGCGTTTCATGGCTCTAATCCTTTAGAAGGTGCGGACCTTGGGCGGCACCGATTCCACCGTCAGCGGTTGCAGGTTCACGGGCTTGTAGTCGAGGCGGTTGCCCTCGGAGTACCACAGCGTGTGCTTCATCCAGTTGGCGTCGTCGCGGTTCGGGAAGTCGTTGTGCGCATGCGCGCCACGGCTTTCCGGGCGGGCGGCCGCCGAGATCATGGTGGCCTTGGCGGCCTCGATCAGGTTGTCGACCTCCAGGGCCTCGACGCGGGCGGTGTTGAACACCTTGCTCTTGTCCTTCAGGCCGATGCTCTTGACGCGCTCGGCCACTTCCAGGATCTTGCTCACGCCCTCGTTCATCACCGCCTGGGTGCGGAACACGCCGGCGTGCTTTTGCATCGTCGAGCGGATGTCGTTGGCCACGTCCTGCGCGTATTCGCCGTTGGTGGCCGACTCCAGGCGCGCCAGGCGTGCCAGGGTCAGGTCCGCCGCGTCCTTGGGCAGGGGCTTGTGGTTCTTGTTCTTGAGCGCGAAGTCGACGATGTGGTTGCCGGCCGCGCGGCCGAACACCACCAGGTCCAGCAGCGAGTTGGTGCCCAGGCGGTTGGCGCCGTGCACGCTCACGCAGGAGCATTCACCCACGGCGTAGAGTCCGTTGACGATGTCGTTGACCTTGCCGTTCTTGGGGATCACCACCTGGCCATGCACATTCGTCGGAATGCCACCCATCTGGTAGTGGATGGTCGGCACCACGGGAATCGGTTCCTTGGTGATGTCGACGTTGGCGAAGTTGTGGCCGATCTCGAACACCGAGGGCAGGCGCTTCATGATGGTCTCGGCGCCCAGGTGGGTCATGTCCAGCAGCACATAGTCCTTGTTGGGACCGCAGCCGCGACCTTCCTTGATTTCCTGGTCCATCGAGCGCGACACGAAGTCACGCGGTGCCAGGTCCTTCAGCGTCGGCGCATAGCGCTCCATGAAGCGCTCGCCATTGCTGTTGCGCAGGATCGCGCCCTCGCCGCGGCAGCCTTCGGTCAGCAGCACGCCCGCGCCGGCCACGCCGGTGGGGTGGAACTGCCAGAACTCCATGTCTTCCAGCGGGATGCCGGAGCGGGCGGCCATGCCCAGGCCGTCACCGGTGTTGATGAAGGCATTGGTGGAGGCGGCGTAGATGCGCCCTGCCCCGCCGGTGGCCATCAGCACGGTCTTGGCTTCGAGGATGTGGATCTCGCCGGTTTCCATTTCCAGCGCGGTCACGCCCACCACATCGCCCTCGGCGTCGCGGATCAGGTCCAGCGCCATCCATTCGACGAAGAACTGGGTCTTGGCCTTGACGTTCTGCTGGTACAGGGTGTGCAACAGCGCGTGGCCGGTACGGTCGGCCGCGGCGCAGGCGCGCTGCACCGGCTTTTCACCGTAGTTGGCGGTGTGGCCGCCAAAGGGGCGCTGGTAGATGGTGCCGTCCGGATTGCGGTCGAAGGGCATGCCGAAATGCTCAAGCTCGTACACGACCTTGGGCGCTTCGCGGCACATGAATTCGATCGCATCCTGGTCGCCCAGGTAGTCCGAACCCTTGATGGTGTCGAAGAAGTGATAGTGCCAGTTGTCCTCGGACATATTGCCCAGGGAGGCACCAATGCCGCCCTGCGCCGCCACCGTGTGCGAGCGCGTCGGGAACACCTTGGACAGCACGGCCACGTTCAGGCCGGCCAGCGAGAGTTGCAGCGATGCGCGCATGCCGGAGCCACCGGCACCGACGATCACCACATCGAATTTGCGCTTTGCGAGCGTCGTTCCAATTTGCATTTTCAAAGTCTCCAAAGCACTTGGACCGCCCAACCGGCGCAAGCCACGAGCCAAACCAGGGTGAAGAGGTGCAGGGCCAGGCGAATGCCCACGGGCTGCACATAGTCCATCCAGATGTCGCGCATGCCCACCCAGGCGTGGTAGGCCAGCGAGATGATGAGGGCGAAGGTCACGACCTTCATCCACTGCTGCGAGAAGATGCCGGCCCAGCGGTCGTAGCCGAGCTCGCCGGGCATCAGCAGCTGCGCCAGCAGCACGACGGTGAACAGCGCCATCAAGAGCGCGGTGGCGCGCTGCGCCATCCAGTCACGCAAGCCGTAATGCGCACCCACGACGATGCGCTTGGATCCGAAAGTACTCATGGTTGTTGTTGCCTCTAGGCTAGAGATCGGTACGGGCCGCTCAGTACAGACCGAACAGCTTGGCACCCAGCAGCGCCGTCAGCGCCAGGCTCACGACGAGCGTGAACACCGCGCTGGACTTGCCGAATTCCTTGCTGACGCTATGGGTGGCATCCATCCACAGATGGCGCAGGCCGGCGATGAAGTGGTGCAGATAGCCCCAGATCAGGCCCAGCGTCGCCAGCTTCACGAACCAGGCGGGCACGAAGCCGATGCCGGCCACGAAGGCATTGGTGAAGGCGCCGTAGGAGATTTCAGACGTCAGACTGTTGTCGAACATCCAGATCACGAAGGGCAGCAACAGGAACATCAGCAGGCCGCTGACGCGGTGCAGGATGGACACGAAGCCCGCCACCGGCAGGCGGTAGGTGCGCACATCCGTGAAGATGTTGATGTTGCGGTAGACCGGTCTTTTGCCGGCCGTGCTGTTGGTGGTGTCCGTCATACCCGACCTTTTGTAATCAACGTGAAACCCAAAGATTTTATTGCAACGCAACACATCCAAAGCTTGTGCGGGGCGTGTTGCGAACCAAACAACGACTCTCGATCAATTCAAATCATTGCGGTAGAAATGCGTAGAAGTGTTGTATAGGCCGCGCCGCAACTCCACCGGTTTGTCGCCGTAGGTGAAGGACAGGCGCTCCACGCTCAGCAGCGGCGTGCCTTCGGCCACCTGCAAGAGCGCAGCAGTCTCGGCGTCAGCCGCCACCGCCCTGATCTTTTCCTGCGCGCGAATCATGTGCACACCAAACTCGGTCTCGAACAAGCCATAGAACGGGCCGCGGTGCTGGCTCAGGCGCTCGGTGGTGAGCCCCTTGAACAAGTTCCCCGGCAGCCAGATATCGTCCAGCACCACCGGCCGCCCGGCACTGTGCAGCAGGCGGCGCACCTCCACCATCGCGTCACCGGCCCGCATCTGCAATTGCTTGGCAATCCAGGCCGGCGCGCGCTGACGTTTGCAGTCCAGCAACTGGCGCCCCAGGCCCGGATCCTGCCCCTCGTCGGGCATCAGGCGCAGAAAGCGGTATTGCTGCTGCTGCTCGGCATGGGTGGCCACGAAGGTGCCCTTGCCCTGGCGGCGCACCAGCAGATTCTCGGCGGCAAGTTCGTCAATAGCCTTACGCACCGTGCCCTGGCTGACGCCAAAGCGCTGCGCCAGCTCGATCTCGCTGGGAATGCTCTCGCCCGCCTTCCATTCGCCGCCCTGCAGGCCGGCAATGATGAGCCCCTTGATCTGGCGGTAGAGCGGGCTGAATGAGGGCCCCGCCTCTGGGATGGCGGGAGGAATGGGCTGCGCAGGCATGGCCGGCATTGCAGCACAAGCGCGCAGGCCAGTCCACCATCTGACGCCTGCTATCTTCTATAAGACAGATGACTGTCAGATTTGTGCAAAGCAGCACGGATAATCTGCCGTCAAATTGACCCCAGGCAATTGGTCAAGCTCGGGAATGCCCGGAGTCTGGCCTACACTTGGCGCCACTTCGGCGCAGCGCGTTGCCGGCCTGGCGACGCCCTGCGCAAGACCACAGTTTTGATCTGCACCTTCACCAACCTTTCCGGAGATTTCCCATGAGCAAGACTCCCGTTCGCGTTGCCGTCACTGGCGCCGCCGGCCAGATTGGCTATGCCCTGCTGTTCCGCATCGCCTCCGGCGAAATGCTGGGCAAGGACCAGCCCGTGATCCTGCAGCTGCTGGAGATCCCCGACGAGAAGGCCCAGAACGCGCTCAAGGGCGTGATCATGGAACTCGAAGACTGCGCCTTCCCGCTGCTGGCCGGCATCGAGGCCCACAGCGACCCGATGACCGCCTTCAAGGGCACCGACTACGCCCTGCTGGTGGGCTCGCGCCCGCGCGGCCCCGGCATGGAGCGCTCGGAGCTGCTGGCCATCAACGGCGCCATCTTCACCGCCCAGGGCAAGGCCCTGAACGCCGTAGCCTCGCGCAACGTCAAGGTGCTGGTGGTGGGCAACCCCGCCAACACCAATGCCTATATCGCGATGAAGTCGGCCCCGGACCTGCCGGCCAAGAACTTCACCGCCATGCTGCGCCTGGACCACAACCGCGCCGCCTCGCAACTCGCTGCCAAGACCGGCAAGGCCGTGGCGGACATCGAGAAGCTGGCCGTCTGGGGCAACCACTCGCCCACCATGTACGCCGACTACCGCAACGCCACCATTGGCGGCGCCTCGGTCAAGGCCATGATCAATGACGAGACCTGGAACCGCGAGACCTTCCTGCCCACCGTGGGCAAGCGCGGCGCCGCCATCATTGCCGCACGCGGCCTGTCGTCGGCAGCCTCGGCCGCCAACGCCGCCATCGACCACATGCGCGACTGGGCCCTGGGCACCAACGGCAAGTGGGTCACGATGGGCATTCCCTCGGGCGGCGAGTACGGCATCCCCAAGGACGTGATGTTCGGCTACCCGGTCACCTGCGCGAACGGCGAATACAAGATCGTCGAAGGCATCGAGATCGACGCCTTCTCGCAAGAATGCATCAACAAGACCCTCAACGAGCTGCTGGAAGAGCAGAACGGCGTCAAGCACCTGCTGTGATGGCATGACGTGATCAGCCAAGGCTGACGCGATACTCCAAGGGTCGGCTATCGCGCCGGCCCTTTTTCATTTCGACTTGCACCATGTCCGCTGCCCTGCATCCCAAACTGGCCCTGTTCGAAGAGGGCGATGCCGCCACCCTGCTGCCCGTGGTGGACCACTATTGCGGTGTCGAGCTGCGCATGCGCAAGAGCCTCGAGTTGCAGGCGCAGATGGGGCCGCTGTTCGACATCACCCTGGATTGCGAGGACGGTGCCCCCATCGGCGGCGAGGCCGAGCATGTGCTGCTGGTGTCGGAGCTGCTGAACAGCAACCTGAACCGCCACGGCCGGGTGGGCGCACGCGTGCATCCGCTGGACCACCCCGCCTTCGAGGCCGATGTGGACGGCCTGCTCGCGCTGGCCGGCGAGCGTCTGGCCTACCTGATGCTGCCCAAGCCGCGCAGCCTGGCCGATGTGCACAAGGCCATTGCCTTCATCGACGACAGCCTGCAGCGCCACGGTGTCGAGAAGCCCCTACCCGTCCATGTGCTGATCGAGACCCATGGCGCGTTGCGCGATGTGCAGGCGATTGCCGCGCATCCGCGCATCGAATCGCTGTCCTTCGGGCTGATGGACTTCGTCTCCGCGCACCGCGGTGCCATCCCGCGCAGCGCCCTGAGCGTCGAGGGCCAGTTCACCCACCCGCTGGTGGCGCGCGCCAAGCTCGAGATCGCCGCCGCCGCCCATGCCAACGCCAAGACGCCCTCGCACTGCGTGGTGACCGAGTTCAAGAGCGCCCGCGCCATCCTGGCCGCCGCTACGCGCGCGGCGCGCGAGTTCGGCTACACCCGCATGTGGAGCATCCATCCCAGCCAGATCCAGCCCATCATCGACGCCTTCGCACCCAGCGTGGCCGAGATCGACGAGGCCATCGAGATCATCCACGCCGCGCAGGCGGCGCATTGGGCGCCCATCCAGCATCGCGACAGCCTGCACGACCGCGCCAGCTACCGCTACTTCTGGCAAGTGCTGGAGCGCGCCCATCGCACCGGCCAGGCCCTGCCGGCCGAGGTCTGCCGCGCCTATTTCGAAACTTGTTGATACCGCCTTGTTGCGCCACTTACGAATGGCGCACGCTTGAGGCGAGAAATGCAGGGAAACGCTAGGCTGCGGCGGGTCTTGCAGCGCGACAATCAGCGCATCGAACTCCAAGCGTGGTGATATGAAGTCTGCAGTAAGCCAACTCCGCCCCCTCCTCCTTGCCCTCGCCAGCCTGGCCCTGTGCGGCAGCGCCTGGTCGGCCGCCGTGGAGAACCCCAAGCCGCGCAACCGCCTGGCCGCCAAGGTCAAGCCGCAGGCACCGGCACCCGCGGTCGTGGACGAGGACAACACGCCCTTGAACGACGATCAACTCGCCGTGGGCCCGCGCGTGCACAGCGGCGACGCCCAGTGCGAGTTCAATCAAAAAGTGCAGATCACGCCGCATCCCGACAAGCCGGGGCGCTTCCGCCTGCAGTTCGGCAAGCTGGTCTACAACATGACGCCCGAACCCACCACCACCGGCGCGGTGCGCCTGGAGGACAAGAAGGCCGGCGTGGTGTGGCTGCAGATCCCCGCCAAATCGATGTTGATGAATGCCAAGATCGGTCAGCGCATGGTCGACAGCTGCCAACACCCCGAGCAGGTGCAGAGCGCCCAGGCCATGGTGGCGCCCGACAGCGGCATCGGCATCACCCCCGGCACCAGCCTGCCCAAGAACTGAGGCGCTGCGCCAGCACACCAGGGGAGGCCACCGGCCTCCCCTTTTTCATTGCCGCAGTAGCGCGCTCGGGCTTGGTATGCACACGGAAGTATGTAAAATCAATGCATACTTCGCCGCACATACCGAGGAGTGCCCATGGAAGCCACCGTTGCCGAACGCGGCCAGATCACCCTGCCCAAGGCAGTGCGTGACGCCCTGGGCCTGACCAAGGGCACGACGCTCAAGGTCGAACTCGACGGCGGCCGCATCATCCTGCGCAAGAACGTCGACGACGCCATTTCGCGCGCCCGCGGCAAGTTCAAGCTGGATGGCTTCGCCTCGGTCGACGACGCCATGCGCGCGGTGCGCGGCCGCGCCCCCGGCGACCCGGTGGAGCGCTGAAGCGGCCCGCCCATGATTGCCATCGATTCCTCCGTGCTCGTCGACCTGCTGAGCGACAGCGAACGCGCCGATCTGGCCGAGGCGGCGCTGCGCGAGGCGCTCTCGCACGGGCCGGTGGTGGTCTGCGACGTGGTGGTCTCCGAGATCTGCTCCTCGCTGCACGACGGCGACCAGGCCATGCAGGTGCTCGAAGACATGGGCATCGTCTACAGTGCCGTTGAACAACGCGCCGCCATACGCGCCGGCGAGATGCAGCGCCGCTACCGTGCGCGCGGCGGCGAACGCCAGCGCACCGTGCCGGACTTCATCGTCGGCGCCCATGCCCTGCTGCAATGCAGCGCCCTCATCACCGCCGACGACGGATTCTTCCGCGACTATTTCAAGGGTCTGAAGCTGATCAAGCCCAAGCCGGTCTGAACAGCAGCACCCATCCCACTCAACGACACCAGGAGTAGCCATGTTGCAAGCCTATCGCCAACACCAAGCCGAGCGCGCCGCGCTGGGCATCCCGCCCCTGCCGCTGGATGCCAAGCAGGTCGCCGAGCTGATCGAGCTGATCAAGAACCCGCCGGCTGGCGAGGGCGAATTCCTGCTCGATCTGCTGACGCACCGCGTGCCGCCGGGCGTTGATGACGCCGCCAAGGTCAAGGCCAGCTTCCTGGCCGCCGTGGCCCATGGCGACCTCGCCGTCGGCCTGATCTCCAAGGCCAAGGCCACCGAGCTGCTGGGCACCATGGTGGGCGGCTACAACGTCAAGCCGCTGATCGACCTGCTGGACGATGCCGAGGTGGCCGGCGTGGCTGCCGCAGGCCTGAAGAAGACCCTGCTGATGTTCGACTTCTTCCACGACGTCGAAGTCAAGGCCAAGGCCGGCAATGCCAAGGCGCTGGAAGTGATCCAGAGCTGGGCCGATGCCGAATGGTTCACCAGCCGCCCCGAGGTCGAGAAGAAGATCACCGTCACCGTCTTCAAGGTGCCCGGCGAAACCAATACCGACGACCTCTCGCCCGCCCCGGATGCCTGGAGCCGCCCGGACATCCCGCTGCACTACCTGGCGATGCTGAAGAACACCCGCCCCGACGCGGCCTTCAAGCCCGAGGAAGACGGCAAGCGCGGCCCGATGCAGTTCATCGAGGACCTGAAGAAGAAGGGCCACCTGGTCGCCTACGCGGGCGATGTGGTCGGCACCGGCTCCTCGCGCAAGAGCGCCACCAACAGCGTGATCTGGGCCACCGGCCAAGACATCCCCTTCGTGCCGAACAAGCGCTTCGGCGGCGTGACCCTGGGCGGCAAGATCGCCCCGATCTTCTTCAACACGCAGGAAGACTCGGGCTCGCTGCCGATCGAGGTCGACGTCAGCAAGCTGGAAATGGGCGACGTCATCGACGTGCTGCCCTATGAAGGCAAGCTAGTGAAGAACGGCCAGACCGTGGCCGAGTTCAAGCTCAAGAGCGACGTGCTGTTCGACGAGGTGCGCGCCGGCGGCCGCATCAACCTGATCATCGGCCGCTCGCTGACCGGCAAGGCACGCGACTACCTGGGCCTGCCCGCCTCCACCCTGTTCCGCCTGCCGCAAGCCCCCGCCGAGACCAAGGCCGGCTTCACGCTGGCGCAGAAGATGGTCGGCCGTGCCGTCGGTCTGCCGGAAGGCCAGGGCGTGCGCCCCGGCACCTATTGCGAACCGAAGATGACCACCGTCGGCTCGCAGGACACCACCGGCCCGATGACCCGCGACGAGCTGAAGGACCTGGCCTGCCTGGGCTTCAGCGCCGACCTGGTGATGCAATCGTTCTGCCACACCGCGGCCTATCCCAAGCCCGTGGACGTGAAGACGCATCGCGAGCTGCCCGCCTTCATCAGCAACCGTGGCGGCGTGGCCCTGCGCCCGGGCGACGGCGTGATCCACAGCTGGCTGAACCGCCTGCTGCTGCCGGACACCGTCGGCACCGGCGGCGATTCGCACACCCGCTTCCCGATCGGTATCTCCTTCCCGGCGGGCTCCGGCCTGGTCGCCTTCGGCGCCGCCACCGGCGTGATGCCGCTGGACATGCCCGAGTCGGTGCTGGTGCGCTTCAAGGGCCAGATGCAGCCCGGCATCACCCTGCGCGATCTGGTGCATGCGATCCCGCTGTACGCGATCAAGGCCGGTCTGCTAACCGTCGCCAAGGCCGGCAAGAAGAACGTGTTCTCGGGCCGCATCCTCGAGATCGAAGGCCTGCCCGATCTGAAGGTCGAGCAAGCGTTCGAGCTCAGCGACGCCTCCGCCGAGCGCAGCGCCGCCGGTTGCACGGTCAAGCTGAACTCCGCGCCGATCAAGGAATACCTCAGCAGCAACATCGTGCTGATGAAGAACATGATCGCCGACGGCTATGCCGACGCGCGCACCCTGCAGCGCCGCATCGAGAAGGTCGAAGCTTGGCTGGCCAACCCCAGCCTGCTGGAAGCCGACAAGGACGCCGAATACGCGGCCGTGATCGAGATCGACCTGGCCGACATCAAGGAGCCCATCCTCTGCTGCCCCAACGATCCGGACGATGCCAAGACCCTCAGCGAAGTGGCTGGCACCAAGATCGACGAGGCCTTCATCGGTTCCTGCATGACGAACATCGGCCACTTCCGCGCCGCGGCCAAGCTGTTGGGCGGCCAGCGCGACATCCCGGTCAAGCTGTGGGTGGCACCGCCCACCAAGATGGACCAGAGCGAGCTGATCAAGGAAGGCCATTACGCCGCCTTCGGCACCGCCGGTGCGCGCACCGAGATGCCCGGCTGCTCGCTGTGCATGGGCAACCAGGCGCAGGTGCGTGAAGGTGCCACCGTGGTCTCGACCTCGACCCGCAACTTCCCGAACCGCCTGGGCAAGAACACCAATGTGTTCCTGGCCTCGGCCGAGCTGGCCGCGATCGCCTCCAAGCTGGGCAAGATCCCCAGCGTGAGCGAGTATCACGAAGCCATGGGCGTGGTGAACAAGGACGGCGCCTCGATCTACAAGTACATGAACTTCGACAAGATCGAAGAGTACGCAGAGACCGCCAAGGGCGTCACCGCCTGATCACCATCTGAAGCGCCGCGCTGATCGGTGCTGACAAGCCCGCCCGGGCAGCCGGGCGGGCTTTTTTTGTTGCGACACCCGTCACTTGATCTTGATGACGACCTTTCCCTTGGCTCGGCCGAGGGCCAGGTAGTCCAGGGCTTCCTTGGCCTGGTCGAACGGGAACACCTTGTCGATGACCGGTCGGATCCGTTCGGTCTGGAGCAGCTCAGCGATTTCTGCGAGCTGTTGGCCGTCAGGCCGCACGAAGAGGAAGGCGTAGTCGACGCCCTTCTTCCGGGACAGTTTGCGGATCTTGCGGCTCATCAGGCCGAACACAAACGTCAGGAAGAAGTTCAGCTTCTTCGTCTTTGCGAAGGCCGCATCCAGCGGGCCGATGAGCGAAACGATGCGGCTTCCCGGCTTCAGGATATCCAGCGACTTCTCGATGGCATCGCCCCGGACCGTGCCAAGCACGGCGTCGTAGTCGCGCAGCAGCTTCTCGAATTCCTGCTTCTTGTAGTCGACGATTTCATCGGCACCCAAGCCGCGAACGAACTCGACGTTGCCCGTACTGACCGTCGTCCCGACCTTGGCGCCGAGTTGGTGAGCCAGCTGGATCGCAAAGGTCCCGATGCCACCCGAGCCTGCGGGGATGAACACCTTCTGACCACGGCGCAGCTTGATACGTTCCTTCAACGCCTGCCAGGAGGTGAGCGCGACCATGGGGACGGACGCGGCCTGCACGAAGTCCAGCTTGGGCGGCTTCAGGGCGGCGGCGCTTTCCGGCACCGCGGCGAACTCTGCAATCGACCCCTTGCCCAGGTCAAAGAGGCTGGCGAAGACCTCGTCACCCGGCTTGAAGCGGGTCACACGGCTCCCGATCTCGACCACCACGCCGGCCAGATCGCTGCCCAGGATGGCCGGCAGCTTGAAATGCAGCACAGGTTTGAAGGTGCCGGCCGGGACCATGTTGTCGATGGGGTTCACGCCCGCAGCGTGAACTTGAACCAGCAACTCGTCGGGTTGCAGCGTGGGGCGGTCGACATCGGAGAACCCGATATCGGGCGACTTGCCGTAGCGCTTGAATGTGAGGGCTTTCATGTCTTCTTCCTTGTTCCTGGCGAACCCAGGGTCGTGGTCAATCGGGTCACAAGCCTCGCACTCAGGCGTGCGCACGCAGGCGCCGTGTGCGAAAGGTGCCCCAGCTACTGCCGAGCGCCGACTTCAGGAATGCCGCCAGGCCGCTCTCGGCCGGGCGTGGATCCTTGCCCTTGGCGATCCGTTTGAGCTGGCGCTCATACCAGAGCACCTCCATGATTCCCATGCGATCCACGGCCTTGAGACCCGTGCTGATTGGTCGGACCCGCTGTGCGCTGTCGCGCCCTTGCAGCAGTGCTGCGGGCGCGTCGGGGTCGATCGCCAGCAGCCGGGCCAGGCCCACCACATCCAGTGCACCGGTACGCAGCGCAGCGTTCATGCCGGCCGCCGTGCGGAAGCCACCGGTCACCATGAGCGGCAGCTTGGTCGTGGCGCGCGCCTTTTCCGCGAAGCCAAGGAAGTAGGCTTCCCGCGCTGCGGTGGAGGCCTTCTTCGGCTCCTGCATGGCGCCACTCATCGCAGGGGCTTCGTAAGTGCCGCCGGAGACCTCGATCAGGTCAATGCCAGCCTCCGCCAGCGCGCGAATCGTCGCAAGCGATTCCTCCTCGGTGAAACCACCGCGCTGGAAGTCGGCCGAGTTGAGCTTGATGCCCACCGGGAAATCCGCGCCAACCTGGCGGCGGATCTCGGCATAGACGGCCATCAGGAAGCGCCGGCGCTTCTCGGCCGTACCGCCCCATTCGTCGTCGCGACGGTTGTGATGGGGCGAGAGAAACTGGTTGATCAGGTAGCCATGCGCGGCGTGGATCTGGACACCACTGAACCCCGCCTTCTTGCAGATGGCCGCGCTGCGCCCAAAGCGCTCGATGATGTCCAGGATGTCATCGCTGCTGGCCTCGCGTGGGGTGTCGAAGAACGCCGCCATGTCCTCGCGGAAGGGGACGGCAGAGGGCGCGAGGTTGAACGCGTTCAAGCCCCGCGTCGACTGCTTGCCCGGATGGTTGAGTTGCGCCCACAGCGCCGATCCATGGGCTGTTGCCGCCTGCGTCCATTGCCTCAGCACCGGCATGTCGGACTCATCCTCGATCACGACGTTGCCGGGCTCGCCGAGCGCGCGCCGGTCGATCATCACATTGCCCGTGACGATCAGACCCAGACCCGAGGCGCCCCAGCGGCGATACAACCGCACAAGGCCATTCGTCGGACGGTTGTCGTAGGTGCCCAGCGTCTCGCTCATGGCCGCCTTGGCCAGACGATTGCGCAGCACGCTGCCGTTCGGCAGGTGCAAGGGCTGCTTCAGCAGATTGGATTCCATGGGCAACTCAGAAGGCCGTGCGCTCATAAGGCGAGATGATTTTGGGTGGCTGCAGGAATGCCGTCAGCCCCTGAAACCACATCACTTCCTGGAAGTCGCCGCTGATGACCATCTCCTTGCTACCCAGAGCCCGGAGGAAGGCGGCCTGGCTGTCCTTGGCCGACAGGATGGCGAATCCCCTGGCCGCGTCTTTGAAGCTGAACGTGAACTGGGGATTCGCGGCGAGCCCGGCAAAGGACCGGATGGCGCCGCCTTCGATCACGAAGGTGCGGCCTGCGCCCGAGGCAGTGCGGATCTGGAACACCAGGCGCTTGTTGGCGACGTAGCGCGCGCAGTCGGGCCGGCTGCGAATCTTGCGCTTGAGGATCTGGGCGAACGCCCACAACAGGAACTTGAACTTCAACATGAGGGGCAACCTTTAGAGAGCCGGCAAGGCGATGCGGACGACGGCGGTCGCCGCCATCACTCGCCGAGGAACTGGACCGCGTGACGCAGGAATCGCTGCGGGTACTGGAACTGCGCGGCGTGGCCCGCGTCGGGATAGATGAACAGCTGGGCGTTCGGCAGGTTGCGCGCCATGTAGAACGAGTTGGCCGTCGGGATCATCACGTCGTGCACGCCGTTGAGGATGAAGGTGGGCTGCTGGATGCCGCGCAGGTAGGCGAAGGGATCGTCTTCCGACCGCCTGGGCAGGTAATGCATATTGGCCTCGATCTGCGCCTTCGCGGCATCGGGTGAGGACGGCGGGTCTTGATCGACGCGCCGATGGCGCCGCTCCCAGAAGTCCCTTCCTGCTTGCGCCGCCGTCTCGGAGCGGCCGAAGAACAGATACAGGAAGTCTTCCAGGGTCGGCACCGGGTTGACGGCCGTGCCCAGCACGCGATGCTCCATCTCCGGATCACCGCCGCGCGGGCCCGTGCCCAGAAGCATCAGCTTGCGCACAAGCGTCGGATGACGCCAGGTCAGATCGAGCGCCTGGAAGCCTCCCAGCGAGAAGCCCAGCAGGTCGACCTGTTCCAGGCCCAGTGCACGAACGAAGGCCGCCGCATCGTCGGCCATGTCCTCGATGCGCGTGCGTGGTGCCCCATCAGAGGATGCGATGCCTCGACCGTTGTAGAGGATCACCTCCCGGCCTTCGGCCAGGCCATCCGTCATCAGCGGGTCCCAGTGGTCCATGCCGCCCCGGAAGTGTTGCAGCATCAGCAGCGGCGGCTGCCCAGCAGCCGCATTGCCCCAGCGCCGGTAGGCAAGCCGTGCGCCGTCGACGCTCACGAAACGGGTGGGTGCGGTGAGATGGGTGTCAGTCATGAGGGCCTCCGAAATCAATTCGCCAGGAAGGCCAGCGCCTTGGGCACGAAGTCCTCGTGATACTGGAAGATGCCACCGTGCCCTGCATCCGGGTAAATGATCAACTGGGCATTCGGCAGGCGCTTCGCCAGCTCATGCGAGTTGCGCGTGGGCACCATCCGGTCATCCTCACCATTGGCCACGAGCACCGGCTGCTTGATCACCGAGAGGTCGGCCGGCCGCTTCTGCCCCCAGGCACTGAGCGCCTGCAGTTGCGACACATAGGCCGAGATGGCGATCTCGCTGTCGCGCCGGTCGGTGCGCTCCTGCAATCGCTTCAGAAACGCCTTGCCGGCCTCGATGCCGTTCGGCGTGCGGGTGAAGAACAGGTACTGCTTCGGATCCTGGCCGGTCAGCGTGGCGCGAATCAGGTCGTAGTTCGCCACGCCGGCGACAGCGCTGATGCCCTCGCCTCCGGCAGGGCCCGTGCCTGCAAGAATCATCTTGCGAACCAGCTGTGAATCCTTCAGCACGATCTCCTGCGCGATCATTCCGCCCATCGAGAAGCCGAACAGGTCCACCTGCGTGAAGCCCTTGGCCTTGATGAAGCTGATGGCGTCGTCGGCCATCTGCTCGATGGTGTTGGCCGGCTTGCCGGTGGAGGAGCCGACACCTCGGTTGTCGAACGCGATCACGTGATGTTTCGCGGCGAGCCCGTCCACCACGCGCGGATCCCAGTTGTCCAGCACGGCAGCCAGGTGGACGAGAAGCACCACGGGCGTGCCGCCGTTTTGCTGCCCGAGCTCGCGGTAGGAGAAGCTCACATCGCCGGCCGTGACACTTTGCGTCGGCACGCTCTTCCATGTCGCCGGCTGCACATCGCTCGCCAAGGCGCTCGAAGAGGCCAGCACACCGGACAGTGCGAGCGCGTGGAGGATCGATTTCATCAGCTTGATAGGCATGACAGACTTCCGTTTGCGAGGGATGGGGGCTCAGGCCTGCTGGCGGTAGCGATCGGCCGCGCGGGCCTGCCGGACGTCAGACAGCAAGCCTTGGCGCGCGCCATCCAACGCGTCCCAGCGCTCGGCCACATGGAGCGGCGGGATCGTGACGAGTTCGCGGCGGTCGAAGCCGACCATGGCCGCATCGACCAGTTCCTCGACGTCCATGACTTCGGGGAGGGTGTTGATGTCAACGCCGGCACGCTCCCAGATCTCCGTGCGCGTCGCGGCCGGCAGCACCGCCTGCACATAGATGCCCCTGGGCGAGAGCTCCAGGTTCAAGCCCTGCGACAGGAACAGCACGAAGGCCTTGGTAGCACCGTAGATCGTCATGCCGAGTTCGGGTGCGAAGCCCACCACCGAGCCGATGTTGACGATGGTGCCGGTGCCGGCCTGTACCAGGCGTGGGGCAATGGCGGCCGCCAACCGGGTCAACGCCGTGGTGTTGAGGGCGATCAGCCTCTCGATGGCCTGCGCGCTTTGCTGGACAAAGCTGCCGGGCTGCGCCATGCCCGCGTTGTTGATCAGGATGCCGATGCGAGCGTCCTCGCGCAGGCGGGTTTCGACCGCCGCCAGGTCGCTCTGCTGCGTCAGGTCCGCCTGCAGCACGTCGACCGTGACCTTGTGCGCCTCCTGCAGGCGTGCTGCAAGCGCATCGAGCCGGGATTTGTCGCGGGCAACCAGAACCAGGTCGTGGCCACGCTTTGCAAAGCGCTCGGCGTAGACGGCGCCGATGCCGCTGGAGGCGCCGGTGATGAGGACGGTGGAAGGAGTGCTGGTCATGTTCATGAGTTCCTGAGCAGTGATGGCCGCTTGTCGAGTGAGTTCGACTTCCGGCGGGATTGGCTTGGCATGTATTAATGATGATGCTCGTAATCAAAAATGTCAAGATTTTGATTACGATCGACATCAATATAGAATCAACATCGACAAATGCATCACTCCAGGGCAAACAAGCGATGAGAGTCACCAAAGCGCAGGCGCAGGCGAATCGGGCGCACGTGGTGGAAACAGCTTCCCAGCTGTTTCGTGAACGCGGCTATGACGGCGTCGGCGTGGCCGACCTGATGGCCGCCGCCGGCTTCACCCACGGCGGCTTCTACAAGCAGTTCGGGTCCAAGACCGACCTGATCGCGGAATCGGCGGCCTGCGGCATCGCCCAGACAATTGCGCTGACAGGGGCCGGTGTAGAACTTGCTGAGTTCGTCAGGCAGTACCTGTCGCGCGAGCACCGTGACAGTCGTGGTACCGGCTGCACGATGGCCGCCTTGGGCGGGGACGCGGCACGTCAGCCCGATTCAGTCCGAAGCGCTTTTGCAACGGGCATAGAGAGCTTGGTGGCGGCATTGAGCCGCGGCGATGGCGCTGCGGCAGATTCCGCTGACGCGCGCCAGACGCGCGCCCAGGTCCTGGACATGCTCTCGCACGCCGTGGGAGCCCTCGTCATGTCGCGAGCCTGCCCGGACGACTCGCCCCTCGCCGACGAATTCCTCACGGTATGCCGTGACGCGATGCTTGGGATGCTGGTGGCAACTCCCGTAGCAGAGGCAGCTAAACCGGCGCGCTGACCGCGCCCCGCCCGTTCGTTCTGACACCTGCGTAGCGCGATGCCTCGGGGTGCAGACCAGTCGGCCAGCTTCCGACTACCCTTTTGACCGCGTAGAGAAAACGGCCTCATCCATTCTTACGCTCCAGCCCGCAGCACCTTGCTCAGGCGCGCGACCAGCGGCGCCATCTGCGCCACCGGCACCTGGGCATAGCCCAGCAGCAGGCCGCGCCAGGCCTGGGCGCGCGGCCCCATCGCCAGCTCGCTGAGCGCCGGCGCGACGATGCCGGCCCGCAGTGCCCGCGCACTGATGGCCACGTCATCAAGGCCGGCGCTGTCTGCAAAGCGCAGCGCCAGATGCATGCCGGCCGAGCCGCCGTGGACGCTGGCCAGATCACCCAACTCGCGCTCCAGCGCCGCCACCAGCGCGTCGCGGCGCTGGCGATAGAGCCGACGCATGCGGCGCAGGTGCAGGCCGAACTGGCCGCTGCGCAGGAACTCGGCCAGGGCCAGCTGATCGGCCATGCGGCCGCGCGGCTGGCTGCGCGCCAGCAGGCGCGCGAGCGCCTCGCACAGGCCCTCGGGCACCACCATGAAGCCGATGCGCAGGCCCGGGAACAGGGTCTTGCTGAAGGTGCCCAGGTAGAGCACCGGCGCGTCCGCCTGCAGGCCCTGCATGGCCGGCAGCGGTGGGCCGTCGTGGCGGAACTCGCTGTCGTAGTCGTCCTCGATGATCAGGCTACCGGCCTCGCGCGCATGGGCCAGCAGGGCCAGGCGCCGCTCCAGGCTCATCACCGCGCCGGTGGGGTATTGGTGCGAGGGCGTGGTGTAGATCAGGCGCGGGCGCTGGCGCCGCCAGTCCTGCGCGCGCGGCGCCATGCCCTGCTCGTCCACCGCGATGCCGATCAGCTTCAGCTGGGCGCCGCGCAGCGCCGTCTCGGCGCCGGCATAGCCGGGGCTCTCCAGCCAGGCCTTGTCGCCGGCATCGGCAAAAACGCGCGCGCACAGGTCCAGGCTGGCCTGCGTGCCGTCGGTGACGAAGACCTGCTGCGGCTCGCATTGCACGCCGCGCGAGGCGCGCAGATGCTCGGCGATCGCCTGGCGCAGCCCGGCCTCGCCGGCCGCGTCCGCATAGTTGAGCTGGGCCGGACCCAGGCCGCGCCAGCAACGCTCCAGCAGGCGTCGCCAGCGTTGGGTGGGGAAGTCGTCCAGCGCCGGCACGCCCGGTGCAAACGCCAGCGTGGTCTCCAGCACGGGGCCGGCGGCCAGCGCCGCCTCGGCGCGGCGCGAGAGTGGCCGCGCCAGTGGCCCGAGCGACCCGGACGCCCCGGGCGGACGCGTCTCCTTGGCCGGCGGGCGCAGCAGCTCGCTGACCCGGCTGCCGCGCCGGTCGGGTGCGATCAGCCCCTCGGTGGCGAGCTGTTCATAGGCATAGAGCACGGTGTTGCGCGCCACGCCCAACTCGCGCGCCAGCACCCGGCTAGCCTGCAGGCGCGTGCCCGGCGCCAGCACGCCGGCGCGGATGGCCGCGCGCAGCGCCTCGTGCAGGCGGCGCTGCATGGGGCCCTGCGGGCTGGCGAAGCGATCGATCAGCAGCTGGTACGTCATGGCCCCATGATATTGGCGATCGGTGGACCTTTTCATGGAACCAGCCTGGCACTACATTGCGCCCTCTTCCACGCAAGCAAACACCCGCACCTCAGCATGAAGCAAGCTCCCAGCGACCGCAGCCGCATCCGCCGCGTGGCCGAGAACGCCCGCTACGACAGCGCCACCCTGCACGCCATCATCGACGCGGCCTATCTGTGCCACCTCGCCTTTGCCGACGACAAGGGCCTGCACAGCATCCCGATGGCCTGCTGGCGCACGGGCGAGCACCTCTACATCCACGGCTCCAACGGCGGCCGCCTGATGAAGCAGCTGGCGGGGGGCGCGGCGGTGTGCATCAGCATCTGCCATCTGGACGGCCTGGTGCTGGCGCGCTCAGCCTTCAACCATTCGATGAACTACCGCTCGGCGGTGATTTACGGCCGCTTCGAGAAGGTCGAGGGCGAGGCAGACAAGCGCGCCGCGCTGGCCGCCTTCATGGACAAGCTCGCGCCGGGCCGCCAGGCCGAGATCCGGCCTGGCAACGAGCGCGAGTTCGCCGCCACCACGGTGCTGCGGATGGCATTGGCAGAGGCCGCTTGCAAGACGCGCAGCGGCGGCCCGGTGGACGATGAGGAAGACCTCGGGCTCGCGGTCTGGGCCGGCGTGCTGCCGCTGGCGCAGGTGCACGGCCAGCCGCAGGCCGATGGCGACGGCCACCAAGCCGTGCCGGCCTATGTGAGGGGCTGGGCATGAACCATACCCCCCTTTGGAGGGATAACATCGGCGCAGTCCCTGCCCCGCCCCTCCACGATGCAACTCGCCGGCTATCAACTGACAGGCATTCTCTACACCGGCGGTGAAACCACGGTGGCCACGGCGCAGTCACCGCAGGGCGAGCGCGTGGCGCTCAAATACCCCGAAAGCGAGCAGCCGGCGCCGGCCCTGAATGCGCGTTGGCGCCATGAGTACGGCATGCTGCGGGCGATCGATTCGCCCTGGGTCATCAAGGCGCTTGGCCTGCATGAGGTGGGTCACCGGCTGGTGCTGGTGCTGGAGAACTTTTCGCCCCTTAATCTGAGCCAGGTGATCGAGCAGGGCCTGCTGGACCTCGGCGAGCGTCTCGGTCTGGCGATGCAGCTGACGCAGGCGCTCAGCGCCGTGCACCAGGCCCGCCTCATCCATGGCGACATCGCGCCCAAGAATGTGCTGGTGGACCTGGCCAGCCTGCAACTCAAGCTCTGCGACTTTGCGCTCTCGACGCGGCTGGCGCATGGCCAGACGCAGCCGGCCGGCGGCGGCCTGCGCGGCACGCTGGACTACATCGCACCCGAGCAGACCGGGCGTACCAATCTGGAAGTGGACTACCGCAGCGACTTCTACTCGCTGGGCGTGAGCCTGTACGAACTGTTCAGCGGCCACAAGCCCTTCCAGCTGAGCGATCCGATCGCCCTGCTGCATGCCCAGGTGGCACTCATGCCGCCACCGCTGGACCAGCTCGGCCACGGCGTGCCCGCGCCACTGGCCGCCATCGTGCAGAAGCTGCTCGCCAAGTACCCGGACGACCGCTACCAGAGCAGCTATGGCCTGCTGAAGGACTTGCAACGCTGCGCCGAGCAATGGCAGCAGCAGCGCCGCATCGAGGCCTTTGCGCTCGCCAGCGAGGACATCCCGGAGCGCTTCTGCGTCTCGCAGAAGCTCTATGGCCGCGCCGCCGATGTGCTGACGCTGCGCGAGGCCTTTGCGCGCGCCAGCGCCGGCCATGCCGAGCTGCTGCTGATCGGGGGCAGTGCGGGCGTGGGCAAGACCGCGCTGGCGGCGGAACTGCATCGGCCCGTGGTCGCGCAAAGGGGCTATTTCCTGCGCGGCAAGTGCGACCAATACAGCCACCAGCAGCCCTATGCCGCGCTCAGCCAGGCCTTCCAGCTGCTGATGCAGCAGCTCGCCAGCGAGGGCGCCGAGCGCCGTCGCTACTGGCAGGCCAGCCTGGGCAAGGCGCTGGGTGACGCGGCCGCCGCGGTGGCCGCCATCGTGCCCGGCCTGAGCCTGCTGATCGGCACGCCGGCGCCGCTGACGCCGCTGCCGGTGGCCGAACATGAACAGCGCTTTCACCTCGCCTTCGCCCGCTTCGTCAAGGCGCTGGCCGCGCCGGCCCATCCGCTGCTGCTCTTCATCGACGATCTGCAATGGGTCGATGCGCCCAGCCTGCGCCTGCTGCGCCGGCTCATCAATGCCGACGAGGCCGGCGCCTGCCTGCTGGTGGTGGGCGCCTACCGCGACAACGAAGTGGACGCGGCCCACCCGCTGGCACAGCTGCTGGAGCAGCAGCGCCAGCTGGGCACGGCGCTGCAGCAGCTGACGCTCCAGCCCCTCGGCCTGCCTGAGGTGCAGGCCCTGCTGGCCGACACCTTGCGGGCCGAGGGCCAACGCGTCGCGCCACTGGCCGCGCTGTGCCTGGAAAAGACCCGCGGCAACCCCTTCTTCCTCGGCCAGTTCCTGCGCAGCCTGCATGTCCATGGCGACCTGCACTACCAGCGCGCCCAGGGCGCCTGGCAGTGGGACATCGAGCAGATCGCCCGGCGCGGCATGACCGACAACGTCGTCACCCTGATGCTGGAGCGCCTGCGCGGCCTGCCCGCGGCCACCCAGACGCTGCTGACCCGCGCCGCCCAGCTGGGCGACAGCTTCTGCCTGCGCGAGCTGATGGCGCTGCTGCAGGCCGACGCCGGCAGTACCGCGGCGATGCTCTGGCCGGCCCTGGAGGCCGGCCTGCTGCTGCCCATGGATGAGGACTACAAGTTCGAGCACAGCCCGGCCCTGCTGGAAGCGGCGCGCTACCGCTTCCTGCACGACCGCGTGCAGCAGGCCGCGCATGAGCTCACGCCCGAGCCCGAGCGCCAGGCCATGCTGCTGCATTGCGGGCGCCAGCTGCTGGCCTGCAGCCCGGGCGCGCTGCTGGACGAGCGGCTCTTCAACATCGTCGACTGCCTCAACCAGGCGCTGGCGCTGATCAGCGCCGCCGATGAGCGCGCGCTGTTGCTGCGCCTGAACGTGCAGGCGGGCCTGCGCGCCAAGAACGCCTCGGCCCATGGCGCTGCCGTGGCCCTGCTGCGCCAGGCGCGCGCGCTGCTGCCCGAGCAGGCCTGGCAGCACGCACCCGACGAGACGCTGGCGCTGTTCACCGCGCTGGCCGAGGCCGAGTACCTGGCCGGCCATTTCGATGCCGCCGAGCGGCTCTACCCCGAGGTGATGGCGGCCTGCCCGCTGCGGCTGGGCCGGGTCAGCATCTGCCTGGTGCAGGCCGACCAATACCATATCCAGGGCCGCTTTGCCGACGCCTTCCCGGTGCTGCTGCAGGCCATGGCCCTGCTGGGCCAGCCCTTCCCGGCCAGCGAGGAAGAGGCGCAGGCGCTGTTCCCCGCCGAGTTCGAGCGCACCGAGGCGCTGCTGCAGCGGCTCGGCCCATCCGCCCTGCTGCAGGCGGCCGAGATGCAGGCGCCCGAGCGCCTGATGGAAATGCGCGTCTACTACGCGCTCTCCTACGCCAGCTACCAGACCGGGCGCTTCGCCGCCTTCGTGCTGGACGCCTGCCGCATGGTGCAGACCACGCTCGCCCATGGGCAGGGCGACCTCAGCTGCATCGCCTATGTGGCCTACCTCACCGCCATGTCGGTGATGCACCGGCCCTATACCCAGTGCCATGCGCTGGGGCGGCTGGCCATGCGGCTGGCCGAGCAGCGCGGCGGCCCCTATTACCGCATCACCGTCTACCAGTATTTCTCGGCCTTCTACCAGCATTGGGGCGAGCCCCTGGCCGAGGCCATCGCCCAGGTGGAGCTGGGCCTGGAGCTGGGCCAGGGCGGGGTGAACCCGCTCGCTGCCGGCTATTGCGCGCTGCTGGGCGCGGTCAACCGCTTCGCCCTGGGCGAGGAGTTGGCGCAGCTGGAAGCGCGTTGCCAGCAAGGCCTGCGCTTTCTGCAAAAGACCCGCCAGCCCAATACCGAGCTGATGCTGCGCCACGGCGTGCTGCAACCCCTGCTGGCCTTGCGCGGCAAGACCCTCGGCGCCCACAGCTTCGACACCGAGGACAGCGCCAGCAGCACCCTGTTCGCCGATGCGGCGCCCTCGATTCCGCTGGCGCTCTACAGCGCCGCCATGCTGCGCCACGCCTATCTGATGGGCGACCGGGCGCAGTGGCAGGCCTGCGTGGCACGCCAGGCGGTGATAGGCATGTGCCTGCCCGACAGCCCCTCGATGGTGGAGGCCTGCTTCTACACCGCCCTGGGCCAGCTGCGCCCGGGCTTTGTGGACGCCGCGCAGCAGGCCGAGGCCGTGCTGGCCGCCGAGCAGCAACTGGCGCGTTTCGCCGGCTGGGCCGAGGGCTGCGCCGCCAACTTCCACCACAAGCAGGCGCTGATCGCCGCCGAGCTGGCGCGCGTGCGCGGCGAGGAGCGCGCCGCCATGGACTTCTATGCCCAGGCCATCGACGCCGCGGCCGCGGCCGGCTTCATCGCCTGCGAAGCCCTGGCCAACGAGCTCTATGCCGAGTTCTGGGCCGCGCAACAGCAAAGGCAGCTGAGCAGCAACTTCATCCGCGAGGCGCATTACCACTACCGCCGCTGGGGCGCGCTGGTGAAGTGCCTGCAGCTGGAGGCGCGCTGGCCGCACATCAGCTTCGGCCAGCCGCGCCCGTCCGGCGGCTCTGGCGGCTCGGCGGGCCGCAGTCGCAGTAGCGGCAGCAGCTACCGCGACTCGCTGGAGCCGGGCGCCAGCCTGGACCTGCATTCCCTGCTCAAGGCCAACCAGCTGCTGGCACAGGAAATCCATCTCGACACCTTGCTGCCGCAGATGCTGGGCGTGCTGCTGGAGCATGCCGGTGCCGAGTTCGGCGCCATCGTGCTCGACGAGGACGAAAGCCTGGTGGTCGAGGTAATGGGGGCGATGGCGCCCGAGCAGCAAGGTGACATGCAGCGTCTGTGCATGCCCCTGGAAGAGCTGGGCGAGGCCGGCCAGCAGATGCTGCCCGCGGGCCTGATCGAATACGTCAGGCTGACGCGCCGCACCCTGGTGCTGAACCGCCCCGCCGAGGACGAACGCTTCTCCCACAGCGCCTGCCTGCAGCGGCGCCAGATCAAGTCCCTGGTGTGCCTGCCGGTGCTCAGCCAGGGCAAGCCGGTGGCCCTGGTCTATCTGGAAAACAACCAGCTCGAGAACGCCTTCACCACCCAGCATCTGCAGACCCTGGAACTGCTCAGCAGCCAGGCAGCGATCTCGCTGGTGAATGCCAGGCTGTACGAGAGCCTGGAGCACAAGGTGGCGCAGCGCACCGAGGAGCTGCGCCAGATGAGCATGAAGGATGGGCTCACCGGCATCGCCAACCGCCGCGCCTTCGACGAGCGCCTGGCGCTGGAGTGGCGACGCAGCCAGCGCCAGGGCTCGCCGCTGTCGCTGCTGATGGTCGACATCGATCACTTCAAGCAATACAACGATTGCTATGGCCACCTCGAGGGCGACCGCTGCATCCGCGCCGTGGCGTCAGTGCTCAGCGAGGTGGCGGGCCGCGGCGGCGACCTGGTGGCACGCTATGGCGGCGAGGAATTCGCGCTGCTGCTGCCCGACACCGACGCCCCGGCCGCGGCGCGCCTGGCGCAGGCCTGCCTGGACGCCACCGAACTGCTGGCCATGCCGCATGCGCAGTCGCTGGCCGGCCCGCTGGTGAGCATCAGCCTGGGCTGCGCAACCCTGGTGGCAACGCCACTGAGCAGCCCCGAGCATTTGCTGGGGCAGGCCGATGCCGCGCTCTACCAGGCCAAGCGCGCCGGCCGGCGGCGCTGGCAGCACCACGCCGACGCCGCTTGATCGGCACCTGCGTGGTGAGCCCGCGGCGCTCAGCTACACATTGCGCAACTCGCGCAGCGCCACGGAGAGCATCGCCAGGTCGGCGCCCTTGGCCTCGGCCAGCTCGGCCAAGAGGCGTTGCGAACGTTCCAGCGCCGCGGCCTTGTCGTGCTCCCAGGCCGCCAGGCGGGCGCTCGCACCGCCCGCGCCGCCCATCAAGACCTGTTGCGCAATGTCGCGCCGCAGGCCCCAGAGGTCGTCGCCCAGCGCGGCCTTGGCCAGGGCCTGCCAGTAGCTGCCGGCCGGCAGGGCCTCGATCTGCTGGCGCAGCCGCGCCAGGCCCAGGCGACGCTCCACCTCGGCATGCACCTCGGCCACCTCGGCCACATCGCGTTGCAGGGCATCGGCCAGCTCGGCGATGTCGAGCGCGGCATACAGCCCCTCGGCGCTGGCCACGCGCTGCGCCAGCGCCGCCGGCACGCCGGCCGCCACCCAGGCCTGGGCCAGGGGCGAGGCCTCGGCCTGCGCGGCCAGCTGCGTGCGCAGGGCCTGCACCGCCGGCGTGAAGCGCGCGATGGTCTGCTCCAGCGGCTCGGCCAGCCGGCGCGAGCGCAGGAACCAGGCGGTGGCGCGCGCGGTCAGGCGGCCCTCCTCGATCAGCAGCTCGGACTGCACCGCGTCGGCGACACGGTTGTCCAGCGCCTCGACCTGCTGCCACAACTCCACATGGCCCATCACCTCGCGCGTAGCCAGGTAGGCGCGCACCACCTGGGCGGGGCGCATGCCGGTGGCGTCGGCCAGGCGGTGCACAAAGGTCGAGCCGACGCGGTTCACCATGCTGTTGAGCACATGGGTGGCGATGATCTCGCGCTTGAGCGGATGGCGCGCGATATGGGCGCCAAAGCGCTCGCGCAGCTGGGCCGGGAAGTAGCGGTACAGCGCGGTGCTGATCCAGGCGTCCTCGGGCAGTTCGGAGGCCACGATCTCGTCGAACAGCCACATCTTGCAATAGGCCAGCAGCACCGCGCGCTCGGGCGTGGTGAGGCCTACGCCGCGCGCCTTGCGCTCGACGATCTCCTCGTCGCTGGGCAGGAACTCGATGGCGCGATTCAGACGCCCGGCCTTCTCCAGGAAGCGGATGAAGCGCGCCTCCTCGTCCAGCAGGGCCACGCCCAGGCGGCCGGTGACCGAGAGCGCCTGGGTCTGGAAGTAGTTGTCGCGCAGCACCAGCGCGGCCACCTCGTCGGTCATCTCGGCCAGCACGTTGTTGCGCTGCTTCTCGGTGATCTCGCCGTCGGCGCTCGCCAGGCCCAAGAGGATCTTGATGTTGACCTCGTGGTCGGAGGTATCGACGCCGGCCGAGTTGTCGATCGCATCGGTGTTGAGCGCCACGCCATGGCTGGCGGCCTCGATGCGGCCGCGCTGGGTGAAGCCCAGATTGCCGCCCTCGCCCACCACCTTGCAGCGTAGCTCGCAACCATTGATGCGCAGCGCGTCATTGGCGCGGTCGCCCACCTCGGCATGGCTCTCGCTGCTGGCCTTCACATAGGTGCCGATGCCGCCGTTGTAGAGCAGGTCCACCGGCGCCCGCAGGATGGCGCTGAGCAGTTCGTTGGGCGCGAGGCGTTCGGCGTCGATGCCCAGCGCCGCACGCGCCTGCGGCGAGATCGGGATGGATTTCTCGGAACGCGACCAGACCCCGCCGCCGGCCGAGATCAGCGCGGTGTCGTAGTCGGCCCAGGAGGAACGCGGCAGCTTGAAGAGGCGCTCGCGCTCGGCAAAGGAGCGCGCCGCATCAGGGCTCGGATCGATGAAGACATGGCGATGGTCAAAGGCCGCCAGCAGCCGGATATGGCGCGACAGCAGCATGCCGTTGCCGAACACATCGCCCGACATATCGCCCACGCCGACGACCGTGAAGTCGCTGCTCTGGATGTCCTGGCCGCGCTCGCGGAAACAGCGCTTCACGCTCTCCCAGGCGCCACGTGCGGTGATGCCCATGGCCTTGTGGTCGTAGCCGACGCTGCCGCCCGAGGCAAAGGCGTCGCCCAGCCAATGGCCGTATTCCTTGCTCACCGCATTGGCGTAATCGCTGAAGGTGGCCGTGCCCTTGTCGGCCGCCACCACCAGATAGGGGTCGTCGCCGTCCAGGCGCCGCACCTGGGGCGGCGGCACCAGGGCCGTGCCGGCCAGGTTGTCGGTGAGGTCCAGCAGGCCGCGCAGATAGTCCTGGTAGCAGGCCACGCCTTCTTTGAGGTAGGCGTCGCGCTCGCTCGCCGGCGGTGCCTTCTTCAGCACAAAGCCGCCCTTGGAGCCCACCGGCACGATCACCGTGTTCTTCACCATCTGCGCCTTCACCAGGCCCAGCACCTCGGTACGGAAGTCTTCCGGGCGGTCCGACCAGCGCAGGCCGCCGCGCGCCACCTTGCCGCCGCGCAGGTGGATGCCCTCGAAGCGCGGCGAGTAGACGAAGATCTCGTACAGCGGCTTGGGCTCGGGCAGGCCCGGCACCTTGGCCGACTCGAGCTTGAAGCTCAAGAAGCTGCGGCGCGGCCCGGCGGCACCGCTGTGGCCGGTGCCGGTGCGCCAGAAGTTGGTGCGCAGGGTGGCCTTCATCAGCGCCAGCAGCTGGCGCAGCACGCGGTCCTCGGAGAGGTTGCTGACGCGGTCCAGCGCCTGCTCGATCGCATTCACCTGCGATTGCGCGCCCTGCTCATCGGCCGTGGCGGGATCGAAGCGCAGCTTGAACAGCGCCACCAGCATGCGAGCCAGATGCGGGTGCGCACCCAGCGTGGCCTCGATGGCGCCCTGCGAGAGCGCAAAGCCGATCTGCTTGAGGTACTTGGCATAGGCGCGCAGCACCACGATCTCGTCGGCCGCCAGTGCGCCACGCAGCACCAGGCGGTTGAAGTCGTCGTTCTCCACCTCGCCGCGGAACACGCGCGCAAAGCAGTCCTCGAACAGGCTGGCCAGCAACTCGGGCTCGAACTCCTCGTTGAGCTGGGCCTGCAGCTCGAAGTCGTGCAGCGAGATGGCCCCGCCCTTTTCGTTGATTCGGTAGTTCTGCTCGCCCAGCACACGCACGCCCATATGCTCCAGCATCGGCAGGCTGTCGGACAGCACGATGGCCTCGCCCAGGCGGTAGACCTTGAAACCCAGGGCGTTGGCGGCCGCACCCAGCGGCCGGTAGAAGGCCAGGGCCAGCGGCGCCTCGGGGGTCAGCGCGGCCATCTTGCGCACGTCCGGCACGGCCGCACGCGCGCTCACGCGCTCGCGGTACTCGGGCGGGAAGGCGCCGCTCCATTGCTTGAACAGCGCGATGCCGCGCGCGTCGCCCTCGGCCTCGATGAGGGCATCGCGCAGCTGGTCGCCCCAGCGGCGCGCGGCCTCGGCCAGGCGCAGCTCCAGCTCGCGCTGGTCGACCGCCGGCACCTGGCCCGGCGTGGTGCGCACGTAGAAGTGGATGCGCGCCAGCACGGTGTCGCTGAGCAGCACATTGAAGTCGGCGTTGACGCCCGCAAAAGCCTCCATCAGGATGGCCTGGAACTTGATGCGCAGATCGGTCGCATAGGCCTCGCGCGGCACATAGACCAGGCAGGAGACGAAGCGGTCGAAGGGATCGCGGCGCAGGAACAGGCGCAGGCGCTGGCGTTCGCCCAGCGAGAGGATGCCCAGCGCGGTTTCGTAGAGCTCGTCGTCGGCGATCTGGAACAGCTCGTCGCGCGGATAGGTTTCGAGGATGTGGTGCAGCGCCTTGGCCAGATGGCCGCCCGGCGGCAGGCCGGCGCGCTCGGCGATCGCGCCCACCTTGTCGCGCAGCAACGGCGTCTCGGACACGCGCGCGCTGTAGGCGGTGGAGGTGAAGAGGCCCAGGAAGCGGTGCTCGCCCACCACCCGGCCCTGCGCGTCGTAGCGCTTCACGCCGATGTAGTCGGTATAGCCGGGCCGGTGCACGGTGGAGCGGGTGTTGGCCTTGGTGACCACCAGCGGCGGCGTGGGCGCACGCGCCAGCGCGCGCGCATTCGCGGGCAGCACGGTGATGCTGCCACTGCGCTGCTCGGCCTCGCTCTCGCGCAGCACGCCCAGGCCGCTGCCGGGCACCAGGCGCAGCGCATCGGCGCCCTGCTCCTCCACCAGCTCATGTTGGCGGTAGCCCAGCAGGGTCAGGTGTTCGTCGGCCAGCCATTCCAGGAAGGCGCGGCTCTCCGCCACCTGGGCGTTGGGCAGCACCTGCTCGAGCGGGGCCAGCTCGGCGGCGGCCGCGCGCAGGCGTGCCAGCATGGGCTGCCAGTCCTCCACCGCGGCGCGCACATCGGCCAGCACGCGCTCGATGCCGGCCGCCAGTTCGGCGCGCTGCTGCGGATCGACCAGGCGGTCGACCTCGATATACATCCACGATTCGCGCCCGTCCTGCGGCGCCTGGGCGCGCGCCTGCAGCGCCGTCAGCGCGCCGTCGGCGGCGCGCTGCACCGCGAAGATCGGGTGGACGATCAGGTGCAGGGTCAGGCCCTGGCGGTTGATCTCGGCCGAGGCGGAGTCGACCAGAAACGGCATGTCGTCGTTGACGATCTCGATCACCGAATGGCGCGAACTCCAGCCATGCTCGGCCATGGTGGGGCTGAACACCCGCACCTTGGGCCGCCCGGCCGCGCGCGCGGCGCCGAACTGCCAGTGCGAGAGCAAGGCGCCGCAGAGGTCCTCGTTGCGGCGCTCGGCCCAGTCTTCGGCATCGAACTGGCGGAAGCAGCCGCGCGCGAAATTCTCCAGCATGGCGTGCTGATCGGCGGGCAGGCGCTCGCAGGCCATGGCCAGCACGGCCTCCATGCGTTCGTGGTGCGCGGTCTCGGTGGCGTCATTCATCAACTTGTCTCCTTGGGCCTAGTCAGCCCGTTGCCTGTGCCGGTTTTGCCGGCTTGTCGGCCAAGTATCCCAAGCCTGCCACAGGCGGCCAAGCTCGGGGCGCGGCAGCGCCAAATTCTGTTCGGCGCATGCCGCTGTTGTTGCTACAGCGCTAGGGCCTGTTAACACTACGTCTGCCTGTGCGAGCGGGGCTGAAAGGGCCCCAATCTAGGCGGACGACGACGCCCAGGCTGGCCGCCTGGGCTAGGAGTTCAACGACGCGTGGGGCCCTTTCAACCCCGCTCCCGGAGGGTTGCCACACAAATCGCCGTGCACGTCGTTGCAAAGCCTCACCGGGGGGCTACCCCGGTTTCGTTTTGCGCCTAGTTCACGGCGATTTGTGTGGCAACGCATCAGGCAGACGTAGTGTTAACAGGCCCTAGAGCAGGCGCGCCAGCAGGCCACCCTCGGCCGGCTGGCCCAGCGGCAGCCAGACGCGCAAGGGGCTGCCGGGCGCCACCTGGATGGCGCGGCCCTCGGCGTCCTGCATCTGGGTGAGGCGCAGGCGCCGGTTGCCGCCCGGGTGGATCAGCTCCAGCTCGTCGCCCACCTCGAAGCGGTTCTTGGTCTCCACCTCGACCCAGCCGTCCGCGCGCACACCTCGCACCTCGGCCACGAAATGGCTGCGCTGCAGCTGCGAGCTGCCGCTGAGGTAGTTCTGGTAATCCTGATTGGGGCGGCGCTCCAGGAAGCCGCTGGTATAGCCGCGGTTGGCCAGGCCCTCCAGCTCCAGCATCAGCTCGGGATTGAAGGCCCGCCCCGCCACCGCATCGTCGATGGCGCGGCGGTAGACCTGGGCGGTGCGCGCCACGTAGTAGAGGCTCTTGGTGCGGCCCTCGATCTTGAGCGAATCCACGCCGATGCGCGCCAGCCGCTCCACATGCTCGACCGCGCGCAGGTCCTTGCTGTTCATGATGTAGGTGCCATGCTCGTCTTCCATGATGGGCATCAGCTCGCCGGGCCGGCCCTGCTCCTCGATCAGGTAGAGCTGCTCGGCGGCGGGGTGGCGGTCGGCACGGGCCGGCGGCGCGATCGGCACAGCCTCGCCGGTATCGCCGCAGTTGCCGGCCTCGTGCGTGTCATAGCACCAGCGGCAGGCATTGGTGCAGGTACCCTGGTTGGAATCGCGTCGGTTGAAATAGCCCGAGAGCAGGCAGCGCCCCGAGTAGGCGATGCACAGCGCGCCGTGCACGAACACCTCGATCTCCATGTCCGGGCATTCCTGGCGTATGCCCTCGATCTCTTCCAGGCTGAGTTCGCGCGAGAGGATCACCCGCGCCACGCCCATCTTCTGCCAGAACTTCACCGCCGCCCAGTTGGTGGTGTTGGCCTGCACCGAGAGGTGGATAGGCGTCTCGGGCCAGCGTTCGCGTACCTGCATGATCAGGCCGGCGTCGGCCATGATGAGCGCGTCGGGCTTGAGCGCGATCACCGGTTCGATGTCGCGCAGATAGGTGCGCACCTTGTCGTTGTGGGCGATCAGATTGCTGGTGACGAAGAACTTCTTGCCACGCGCATGCGCCTCGGCGATGCCCTCGGCAAGCTGTTCGAGGCGGAATTCGTTGTTGCGGGCGCGCAGCGAATAGCGCGGCTGGCCGGCATAGACGGCATCGGCGCCAAAGTCATAGGCGGCGCGCATCTTGGCGAGCGAGCCGGCAGGGAGCAGGAGTTCGGGGGCTTTGAGTGACATCGCGGGATTGTCTCCAGCCCATCGCCCCCGCCTGCTCAGCGCAAGCGCCCGCCTCGCACTCCTTTGAGCCAGATCAATCCACAAACAGCAGGGCCGGGCTCTCCAGCATGCCCCGGATGGCCTGGATGAACTCCGCCGCCACCTGGCCATCGACCACGCGGTGATCGAAGGAGGACGAGAGATTCATCATCTGCCGCCCCACCACCAGGCCGCCGCGCAGCATCGGCCGCTCGACGATGCGGTTCACGCCGACGATGGCCACCTCGGGATGGTTGATCACCGGTGTGCTGACGATGCCACCCAGCGCGCCCAGGCTGCTGAGGGTGATGGTGGAGCCGCTGAGCTCGTCGCGCGTAGCGCGGCCGCTGCGCGCCACCTCGGCGAGGCGGCGGATCTCGGCGGCGCAGCACCAGGGGTCCAGCGCCTCGGCATGGCGCAGCACCGGCACCATCAGGCCGGCCGGGGTCTGGGTGGCGATGCCCAGATGCACCGCATCGAAACGCGTCAGCACGCCGGCCTCGTCGTCCAGCCGGGCATTGAGCTGCGGATGCTGACGCAGCGCGCGGCAGATGGCGCGCGCCAGCAGCGGCAGCAGGGTGAGCTTGCCGCGCGTGGCGCCATGCTGCTGGTTGAGCGTCTGGCGCAGCGCCTCCAGCTCGGTGACGTCCACCTCCTCCACATAGCTGAAATGCGGGATGCGGCGCTTGGCCTCCTGCATCTTCTGCGCGATCTTGCGGCGCAGGCCGATGATGGGGATGGCCTCGACGGCATCGCTGCCGGTGATGGCCGGCGGCCGCGGCGCTGCGGCCGCCGCTGCTGGCGTTGGCGCTGAGACACGCGCACTGCGCTGCGGATGGGCCGCCGCATAGGCTTCCAGATCGGCATGCATGATGCGGCCGGCGGTGCCGCTGGCGCGCACCTGGCTCAGGTCCACACCCAGCTCCCAGGCCTGGCGGCGCACCGAGGGCGAGGCGATCGGGCGCTCATGCGCCAGCGCTGGCGCGGCCATGGGCAGCGCCGCCGGCACCGCGGGGGCAGGTCTTGCCTGCACCGGTGCCGGGGCAGCCGGCGCGGGCGTGGGCGCCGCGGCCGGCGCCGCGTCGCCTTCTTCCATATCGATCTTGATCAGCGCCGCACCCACCCGCATCACCGTGCCGGCCGCGGCGCCCAGTTCGGCCACGCGGCCATGCACCGGCGAGGGGATCTCCACCGTGGCCTTGTCGGTCATCACATCGGCCAGGATCTGGTCTTCCTTCACCAGCTCGCCGGGCTGCACGCGCCAGGCCACCAGCTCCACCTCGACGATGCCTTCGCCGATATCCGGCATCTTGATCACATGTACGCTCATCACGACTCCATCGCGCGTTGCATCGCGGCCGCCACGCGGGCCGGGCCGGGGAAATAGTCCCATTCCTGGGCATGGGGGTAAGGTGTGTCCCAACCCGCCACGCGTTCGATCGGCGCCTCCAGGTGGTAGAAGCAATGCTCCTGCACCAGCGCCAGCAGCTCGGCACCGAAGCCGCTGGTGCGCGTGGCCTCGTGCAGCACCAGGCAGCGGCCGGTCTTCTTCACCGAGTTGACGATGGTCGGCAGGTCCAGCGGCCAGATGCTGCGCAGGTCGATGATCTCGGCATCGATGCCGGTCTCGCGCGCCGCCGCCTCGGCCACATAGACCATGGTGCCGTAGGTGATCACGCTCAGCTGGCTGCCGGCGCGATAGACCGACGCGCTCTCCAGCGGCACGCGGTAATGGCCCTCGGGCACCTGGCTCAGCGGATGGTCGGTCCAGGGCGTGGAGGGGCGGTCGTGGTGGCCGTCGAAGGGCCCGTTGTAGAGGCGCTTGGGCTCCAGAAAGATCACCGGGTCGTCGCATTCGATCGCCGCGATCAGCAGGCCCTTGGCGTCATAGGGGTTGGAGGGCATCACGGTGCGCAGGCCGCAGACATGGGTGAACAGCGCCTCGGGGCTTTGGCTGTGGGTCTGGCCGCCATAGATGCCGCCGCCGCAGGGCATGCGTATGGTGAGCGGCGCGGTGAAGTCGCCGGCCGAGCGGTAGCGCAGGCGCGCCGCCTCGGAAACGATCTGGTCGGAGGCCGGGTAGAAATAGTCGGCGAACTGGATCTCGGCCACCGGCCGCAGGCCATAGGCGCCCATGCCCACCGCCACGCCGACGATGCCGCCCTCGGAGATCGGCGCATCGAAGACGCGGTGCTTGCCGTACCTGGCCTGCAGGCCATCGGTGCAGCGGAACACGCCACCGAAATAGCCCACGTCCTGGCCGAAGATCACCACATCGGGGTCGCGCGCCAGCATCACGTCCATGGCCGAGCGCAGCGCCTGGATCATGGTCATGGTGCTGACGGCGGGCTGCTCCTCGAGCAACTGGCTCAGGTCTTCGGGTTTCATGCGCGGCCTCCTCGCTCGTGTACCTGGCGCAGCTGATCCTTCAGGTGCGGCGGCATCTCCTTGTAGACATCCTCGAACATCGAGGCCGCCGTCGGGATATGGCCGTCGGCCAGGCTGCCATAGCGCTCAGCCTCCTTCTGCGCCGCGATCACCTCGGCCTCCAGCTCGGCCTGCAGGGCCTCGTGCTGGGAATCGGACCAGATGCCGGTGAGGGTCAGGTGTTGCCTGAGGCGCGCAATCGGGTCGCCCAGCGGGAAATGCGACCAGTCGTCGGCGGGCCGGTATTTGCTGGGGTCGTCCGAGGTGCTGTGCGGGCCGGCGCGGTAGGTCACCCATTCGATCAGGGTCGGCCCGAGGTTGCGGCGCGCGCGCTCGGCGGCCCAGCGCGAGACGGCGTAGACGGCCAGGAAGTCATTGCCGTCCACACGCAGCGAGGCGATGCCGCAGCCCACGCCGCGCGCGGCGAAGGTCGTGCCCTCGCCGCCCGCAATCGCCTGGAAGGTCGAGATCGCCCATTGGTTGTTCACCACATTCAGGATCACCGGCGCGCGGTAGACATGGGCAAAGGTCAGCGCGGTGTGGAAGTCGCTCTCGGCGGTGGCGCCGTCGCCGATCCAGGCAGAGGCGATCCTGGTGTCGCCCTTGATGGCGCTGGCCATGGCCCAGCCCACCGCCTGGATGAACTGGGTGGCGAGGTTGCCGCTGATGCTGAAGAAGCCGGCGCGCTTGATCGAGTACATCACCGGCAGCTGGCGGCCCTTGAGCGGGTCGCGCTCGTTGGAGAGCAGCTGGCAGATCAGGTCCACCAGGGGCACGTCGTCGCGCGCGATCAAGAGGCTTTGCTGGCGGTAGGTGGGGAAGCACATGTCGCCATCGTGCAGCGCCATCGCATGGGCGCTGCCGATCGCCTCCTCGCCCAGGCTCTGCATGTAGAAGCTGAGCTTCTTCTGGCGCTGCGCGATCAGCATGCGGGCGTCGAAGATGCGCGTCTTCAGCATGGTGCGCAGGCCGCGCAGCAGTTGCGCCTCGCTCAGCTCGGGGGCCCAGGGGCCGACCGCCCGGCCCTCCTCGTCCAGCACCCGCACCAGGCTGTAGGCCAGCGGACCCATCTCCACCGGTGCCACGTCGATGGGCGGCTGCAGCACCGCGCCGGCGGGCGAGAGCTTCAGATAGGAAAAATCGGTATGGCAGCCCGGACGCCCGGTGGGCTCGGGGACATGCAAACGCAAAGGCTCATAGCTCATGCGGCTCGCTCCTGCGCAGGGTAGTGGCTGCGCGGCTTGTCATGGTTGGATGCAGCGGCGGGCTTGATGAGGCTCGCGCTGCCCAGCAGGCGCCACGCCGGGATCACCAGCGCGGCACTTGCGCAGGGCTAGCGTAGCGCAATCTGCGGGCCCCGCCGCGGTCTCGCTAACCCTAGCCGGCTACCATGCGCCCCATGCTGAATCGCCGCCTGTTGTTTGCATCGCTGTCCTTGCTGCTGAGCCTGGCCAGCGCCCATGCCGCCGACCTGAAGCTGCGCATCCTCGAGACCACGGATGTGCACATGAGCCTGCTCAACTACGATTACTACCGCGACCAGGCCACCGATGAGTACGGCCTGGCCAAGACCATCACCCTGATCAAGGCGGCGCGCGCCGAGGTGGCCAACAGCCTGCTGTTCGACAACGGCGACCTGCTGCAAGGCAATCCGCTGGGCGATCTGGTGGCGCGCGTGCGGCCGCTCGCCCAGGGTGAGCTTCACCCGGCGTTCAAGGTGCTGAACGAGCTCGGGGTGGACGCCGCCAATATCGGCAACCACGAGTTCAACTACGGCCTGCCCTTTCTGCGCCAGGCCCTGGCCGGCGCGCGCTTTCCCTATGTGAACGCGAACGTGCGGCTGGCCGGCAATGGCCAGCCCGCCTTCACGCCCAGCGTGATGCTGCAGCGCCAGTTCAAGGACGAAGCCGGCCGGCCGCAGCGGCTCAAGATTGCGGTGTTCGGCCTGGTGCCGCCGCAGATCATGCAATGGGACAAACAGCACCTGAGCGGCCGCGTGCAGGCGCAAGACATGGTGGAGACGGCGCGCGCGCTGGTGCCCAGGCTGCGCGCCGCCGGCGCCGACCTGGTGATCGCGATCGCCCACACCGGCATCGAAGCCCAGGCCTCGGCGCCGCTGGCCGAGAACGCCGCCGTCAGGCTGGCCCAGGTGCCAGGTCTTGACCTGCTGCTGCTGGGCCATGCCCACGCGCAGTTCCCCGGCCCCGAGTTCGAGGGGCTGCCGGGCGTCGATGCCAAGGCCGGGCGCCTGCACGGCCTGCCCGCGGTGATGCCGGGCCGCTGGGGCGACCATCTGGGCCTGATCGACCTGACCCTGCGCAGGAGCGCCGGGCGCTGGCGCGTGCTCGAGAGCCAGGCCAGCCTGCGCCCCATCTACGACCGCCAGGCGCGCCGCGCCCTGGTGGCGGCCGACCCCGCACCGGCGCGCCTGATCGCCGACGAGCATGCGCGCACGCTGGACTATGTGCGCCAGCAGGTGGCCAGCACCGAGGCGCCCATCCACAGCTACTTTGCCCAGGTGGCCGACGATCCCTCGGTGCAGCTGGTGGCGCAGGCCCAGCTCGCCTACATGGCGCGCGCGGTGAAGGGCACGGCCTACGAGGGCCTGCCGCTGGTGTCGGCCGCGGCGCCCTTCAAGAGCGGCGGGCGCCAGGGCTGGAGCCACTACACCGACATCCCGGCCGGCCCCCTGGCCATCAAGCATGTGGCCGATCTCTATGTCTACCCCAACACCATCAAGGGGCTCAAGCTCAAGGGCCGCGAGCTGCGCGAATGGCTGGAGATGGCGGCGGGCCAGTTCCGCCAGATCGACCCGGCGGGCCCGGCCGAGCAGGCCCTGATCGAGCCGCGCTTTCCGAGCTTCAACTTCGACACCCTGGACGGGCTCGCCTACGAGATCGATGTGAGCCAGCCGGCGCGCTACGACCTCGAGGGGCGGCTCGTGCAGCCGCAGTCGCATCGCATCCTGGGCCTGAGCTACCGCGGCGCGACGATCGATGACGAGGCCGAATTCCTGGTCGTCACCAACAACTACCGCGCCAGCGGCGGCGGGCATTTCCCCGGCCTGGGCCCGGAACGCATCGTGGTGGACGCGCCCGACGAGAACCGCGCCGCGCTGGCCGAGTACCTGGCCGACACCAAGCGCGTCAACCCCAGCGCGGATGGCAACTGGCGCATCCGGCCGGTGCCGGGCGTGCGGCTGCAATTCGTCTCGGGGCTGGGCGGCATCGCCCATCTGGCCGCCACACCGGCGGTGCGCCTGGTGCGTGAGCTGGGCGACGGTTCGGCGCTCTACGAGCTGAGCGGGGCCGGCCCCGCGCCCTGATCAGGCCTGGATGTCCAGCAGCGCGCCCTCGGCGCGCACCTGGGTCTGCAGCACGCGCAGATTGGCCACGAAGGCATAGGTGGCACCATGCTGGTTGATGAGGTCCTGCTCGGGCACCTGGCCGCTGGCCGGCACCTGGCGCAGCTGCGCCTTCACGCCACCGCCCTCGACGGTCTGGGCCTCGACCTGCAGCCGGCGCAGATCGCCGGTGCCCGAGGAGGCGATGTTGCTGGCGGCCGCGCGCAGCCTCTCCTGGGCCGCGGACATGCCGGACAGGGCGGTGGAAAGGCTGATGGACATGATGGCGGCGCTCCAGACTGCAGGCGATATGCCGGGTGATTTCCCTGCATATCGGCAGCGCGCCGCCGGACTTTAGAACTGAAGGGTAAAAAACCCTCAATTCATGCGGTCATCAACCGGCCAGCTCCTCGAAACCGCCGTTGGAGACGAACACGCGCACGCAATCGCCGCCCGCCGCCTTGGCCTCGGCACAGGCCAGCGAGCCGGCGCCCAGCACCGCGTCCACGGTTTCCAGCGTGGGATGGAGCTGCACCACGCCCAGGCTGGCCTTCACGCGCGTGCGGTGCAGGCCCCAGCGCAGGCGGTAGCCGGCCACCGACGCGCGCATCTTCTCGGCCACGATCTGGGCGTAATGCTGGTCGCAGTCGGGCAGCAGCACGGCGAAATGGTCGTTCTCCAGGCGCGCCACCAGGTCGGAGGCGCGCACCTTGGTGATCAGCATCTGGCCCAGGCCATAGAGGAAATGGTCGGCCACCTCGGTGCCCATGCCGTGCACCACCTCGGTAAAACGGTCCACATCCACCCACAGCACCGACACCGGCTCGTGCCGGCGGCTGCCCACATGCTCGGCCAGGCGGCGCTCGAACTCGCGGCGATTCGCCAGCTCGGTGAGCACATCGTGCTTGGCGGTCCAGGTGGGTTGCAGACGCAGCTGGCGCGCCGCGGTCACGTCCTCGACGATCCAGAGCGCCTCGCCGGCGGGCGCATCCCAGTGCACCGGCGTGGCCTGCAGTCGGCCCCAGAAGCGCGAGCCGTCGCGGCGCACATATTCGATCTCCTCGTCCAGCGGCCGGCCGGCCGCAAAGGCGGCGCCCTGGCGCTCCAGCACGCCGGCATGGGCGGTGTCCGAGACATGCACGCTGCGCGTGGTCTGCCCGCACAGATCGGTCTCGTCGCCATGGCCGAACAGGTGGTTGAACTGTTCGCTCACCACCTCGAAGCCGGGCCCGCTGACGAAGGCCACCGCCATCGGCGCGCGCACCAGCAGGGCGCGCATGCGGGCGGCGATCACATCGGCTGCGGGCTCGCTGGCCGCGGGGGTGGTGGCTTGCATTCGGTTCTCCTTGGTATTGACCATGGTATGGCCATGGCCTCGGCGCCGGCGTCAGCAGGTCATTTCGACACGCAGCGGGCCATGCTTGAGGGTGTACCGCGTTTGCGCCTGCCTGAAAAGCCCGAACAAGACCTTGTTTGACTGGTTCAGCATTCGCACGCCGCGGCGGTGGCCCCACGCAATCCCGCATGGCCGGGCCGCTGCCCAGCCCCTAGAGTGCCTGCCAGCAAGACCCGCCCTAAGAGCGTGTTTACGATCCCATCATGGCGCCCGTTGCCCCGCAAAGGCAGTGGATGCAAGGCGCAAACTGCAGCCGGGTTGGACACCCGGCGAGGATTTGCACCGCCGCAGACGCTGTCTTTGCGGGGCAACCCGAAGGGCAAGACAGCCCAGGGGCGCACTCGTCGTTGCCCACCTTGGCCAGGCAGCAAGCCTGGCCTGCGGCGCGCGCCTAGATTGCGTCCCTGGGCTGCCTCGCGGGCACCATGATGGGACCGTAAGCACGCTCTACCGACCCAAGGAGGATGCCATGCCCAGCCATCGATGCGGTGCGCCACGCGCGCCGCGGTCTGTTTTCGCCCTGGCGGCCGGCGCGCTGGTGCTGACGGCGGCGGCCCAGCCCGGCGTCGAGCGCGTCGAAGGCCTGCACGACCACAGCCCGCGCTGGCACGCCATCACCGAGGCGCGCCTGGTGCTGGCGCCGGGCAAGGTGATCGAACGCGGCACCCTGGTGATGCGCGACGGCCTGATCGTGGCCGTCGGCGCGCAGCTGCCGGTGCCGGCGGGTGCGCGCGTCTGGGCCCTGCCCGGCCGCACCGTCTATGCCGGCTTCATCGACCTGGCCAGCAGCCTGGGCGTGCCAGCGGCCCTGCGCGAGCGGCCGCCCGCCAATCCGCGCTGGGGCCCCGGCGCCGATGCGCCGCCGGCCGCCGCGCGGCCGATCCCGCCGCTGACGGGCCGCGGCCTGGCGGCGTCCAACACCATGCTGCGCGCCGAACAGCAGGTGGGCACGCAGCTGGAACTCAAGGCCGATGAGCTCAAGGCCGCGCGCGAGCTGGGCTTCACCACCGTGCTGGCCGCGCCCTCGGTGGGCATCTTCCGCGGCCAGAGCGCGCTGCTGAATCTGGGCGATGGCGGCGACGCCAAGCGCCTGCTGCTGGCCGAGCGCGTGGCCCAGCATCTGGGCCTGGATGTGGACAGCGGGCGCGCCTATCCCAATTCGCTGATGGGCAGCATCGCGCTGCTGCGCCAGACCTGGTCGGACGCGCGCTGGTATGGGCAGGCGCAGCAGGCCGCCCGTGGCGGCCCCCAGGGCATTGAGCGCATCGCCGCCCATGCCGGCCTGGCGGCGCTGCAGGACGCGGTGGCCGGGCGCCAGCCGGTGTTCTTCGCCGCCGACGACGAGCAGGACTATGCGCGCATCGGCCGCCTGCGTGAGGAGTTCGGCTTCAGGCTGGTGCTGCAGGGCAATGGCCACGAATACCGTCGCGCGGCCCAGCTCAAGGCGCTCGGCGCGCCGCTGCTGTTGCCGCTCAACTTCCCGCCCGCGCCCGAGCTGGAGCAGCCCGATGCCGCGCTGGATGTGGGCCTGGAGACCCTGCAGCATTGGGAGCAGGCGCCCTCCAACGCGGCCTATCTGGCGGCCCAGGGCCTGGAGTTCGCACTCTCAGCCCATGGGCTCAAGGAGCCGCGCCGCGAGTTCTGGCCGCGCCTGCGCCAGGCGGTGCGCCGCGGCCTGGCGCCCGAGCAGGCCCTGGCCGCGCTGACCACCGTGCCGGCCCGGCTGGTGGGCGAAAGCGCACGGCTGGGCAGCCTGGAGCCGGGCCATCTGGCGAATCTGCTGGTCGCCCGCGGCGACCTGTTCCGCGACGAGCAGGCCGAGCCGGAGTGGAGTTTTGTCGATGGCCAGCCCTATGCGCTGGAAGCCGCCGCGCGCCCCGATCTGCGCGGGCGCTGGCAACTCGCCGACGCGAGCTGGCAGATTGGCGGCAGCGCGGCCAAGCCCGAGCTGAGCCTGGGCGATGCGCGCTGCGAGCTGCGCCAGCAGGGCCGCCAGCTGCTGCTGCGCCGGCCCTGCGGCCAGGTCGAGCCCGCGCAATGGCAGCAGCTGGTGGCCGAGCTCGATGGCGAGCGCCTGAGCGGCCAGCTGCTGCGGCCCGATGGCAGCCGGCAGAGCTGGGAGGCGCGGCGCGTGGCGGCGCACCAGGCCGGCGAGGCGGCCCCGCCCAAGGCGGAAGCCCTGCCGCCCCCGCCCTCGGCCGGCTACCCGGCCGGCGCGCTGGCGGAAACCCTGGCGCCCCGCCCCGCTGCCCTGCTGCTGCGCCATGCCACGCTCTGGACCAGCGGCCCCGCCGGCAAGCTGGAGAACCACGACCTGCTGGTGCAGGACGGCAAGATCAGCGCCATCGGCCAGGACCTCAAGGCCCCGGCCGGCGCCGAGCTGCTGGAGCTGGCCGGCAAGCATGTCAGCCCGGGCCTGATCGACGCGCATTCGCATACCGCGATCGCGCGCGGCATCAACGAGTTCAGCAGTTCCATCACCGCCGAGGTGCGGGTGGGCGATGTGCTGGACGCCACCGACATCAACCTCTACCGCGAGCTGGCCGGCGGCCTCACCACCGCCAATCTGCTGCATGGTTCGGCCAACACCATCGGCGGCCAGAGCCAGGTGATCAAGCTGCGCTGGGGCCAGGACGCCGAGGCGCTGAAGTTCAAGGGCGCCCTGCCCGGCATCAAGTTCGCGCTGGGCGAGAACGTCAAGCAGAGCTGGGAGGCCGCGAGCAGCCGCTATCCGCAGACCCGCATGGGCGTGGAGCAGCTGCTGCGCGATGCCTTCCAGACCGCGCGCCATTACCAGCGCGAGCGCGCGCGCTGGCAGGGCAACCCCAAGGCGATCGCCGAGCCGCGCCGCGACCTGCAGCTGGAGACCCTGGTGGAGCTGCTGGAGCGCAAGCGCGCCATCCACATCCATGCCTACCGCGCCGACGAGATCCTGATGTTCACCCGCCTGGCCAGGGAATTCGGCCTGCGCGTGGCGGCCTTCCAGCATGTGCTGGAGGGCTACAAGGTGGCCAGCGAGATCGCCAGCATCGGCGCCGGCGCCTCCACCTTCAGCGATTGGTGGACCTACAAGATGGAGGTACAGGACGCCGTGCCCTACAACGGCGTCATCATGACGCGCGCCGGCGTGCTCTCCAGCTTCAACTCCGACAGCGACGAGCTGGCACGCCGCCTCAACACCGAGGCCGCCAAGGCGGTCAAGTACGGCGGCCTGTCCGAGCCCGAGGCGCTCAAGCTGGTGACCATCAACCCGGCGCGCCAGCTGGGCGTGGAGCAGCGCGTCGGCTCGCTGGAACCCGGCAAGGACGCCGACTTCGTGATCTGGAGCGGCCCGCCGCTGTCCGGCTACAGCCGTGCCGAGCAGACCTGGATCGACGGCCGCCGCAGCTACAGCCTGGCGCGCGATGCCGAGCTGCGCCAGGCCGCCGAGCGCGAACGCCAGCGCCTGCTGGCCAAGGCCCTGCCCGAGCGCCTGGCCGCGCTGCAGGCGGCACCCGCCGGCCGCCCCGCGGCCACCGGCGGCAGCCCGGTGCGCGAGCTGCTGGACTGGCTGGCCTTGCAGAACGAGGTCCACCAGGCCACGCGCCTGCGTGGCAGCTATTGGGCCGGCGGGGCCTGGCATGAATGCACGGAGGACGCACCATGAAGCGCGGGGCCAGCATCACGACTATTTGGCTGGCAGCGCTGCTCACCAGCGGCGCTGTGCACGGCACGCCCAATGTGCCGCCCGCGCCGCAGAGCCGGCCGCTGCTGATCAGCGGCGCAACCCTGCACACCATCAGCGGCGCGGTGCTGGAGCGCGGCCAATTGCTGCTGGAGCAGGGCCGCATCAGCGCGGTGGCCGCCGAGGGCGAGGCCCTCCAGCTGCCCGCCGGCACCGAGCGCCTGGCCCTGCCCGGCAAGCATGTCTACCCCGGTTTCATCGCCGCCAATTCGGCCCTGGGCCTGGTGGAGGTGGCCGCGGTGCGCGCCACCGTCGACACCGCCGAGGCCGGCAGCCTGAATCCGAACGCGCGCGCGCTGGTGGCGGTGAATGCCGACAGCGAGCTGATCCCGGTGACGCGCGCCAACGGCGTGCTGGCCACGCAGACGGTGCCGCGCAGCGGCCCGGCCGGCCTGATCTCGGGCACCTCGGCCCTGCTGCAACTGGACGGCTGGAACTGGGAGGACATGGCGCTGCGCCCCGCCGTGGGCCTGCATGTGCGCCCGCCCTCGCTGCGCGCCAATGCGCAGCTGCTGCCGATGCTGGACGAGGCCAGGCTGGCCGACTACAAGCGCCTGGCGCGCCAGCGTCTGCAAAGCCTGGAGGAGAGCTTCGAGCAGGCCGCCGCCTATCTGAAGGCGCGCAGCGCCGAACCCGGCCTGGCGCCGGACACGCGCTGGGAGGCGATGCTGCCGGCGCTGCGCGGCGAGCTGCCGGTGTTCGTGCATGCCGACGAGGCGGCGCAGATACGCTGGGCCCTGGGCCTGGCCCAGCGCCACCATCTGAAGCTGGTGATCGTGGGCGGCTACGACGCCCCGCTGCTGGCCGACGCCCTCAAGGCGGCCGATGCCGCGGTGGTGATTGCCGGCGTGCACCGGCTGCCGCTGCGCCGCGACGATGCGGCGGACGCGCCCTTGCGCCTGGCCGCGCGCCTGCATGCGGCCGGGCTGCGCTACTGCATCGCGCGCGGCGGCGCGGAGGGCGATGCGGCCAACGAGCGCCGCCTGCCCTTCGAGGCCGCCACCGCCGTCGCCCATGGCCTGCCGCGCGCCGAAGCGCTCAAGGCCATCACGCTCTACCCCGCGCAGATCCTCGGCGCCGAGGCCTTGCTGGGCTCGCTGCAGCCGGGCCGGCTGGCCAATCTGTTCGTCGCCGATGGCGATCCGCTGGAGGCCGGCACCCGCATCGAGCGCATCTTCATCGCCGGCCGCGAGCTGGCGTTGGAAGACCGCCAGACCCGGCTGCGCGACAAATACCAGCAGCGCTACCCGGCCACGGCCCGGTAAATTTCAGGGGCAAAGCGGCTTGGCCGGCGCCTCCTTGGCGCGCTCGCGCTCGGCGGCCGTGAGCGGCACGCCCTTGTCGAGCACGATGCGCCATTGGCCCGGCGCCTCCTGCCGCCACACCGAGGCAAAGCGCGACACCAGCTCGCCCTGGGGATTGCGCACCGGCCCGGTGGAATGGGCCAGCGTGCCGTCGCCCAGCACCTCGACCGAATCGGGCGCCCAGGAGAACGGCGCCTGCGCGCCCTCGTAAAAACCTTTCCAGGCCGCCAGCACCGCCGGCTTGCCGCGGTGCACCTGGCTGGAGCCGAAGAACAGCGCCTGCTCGGAGAGATGGCGCTCGAAGGCCGGCAGGTCGCGCTCGGCCATGCTGCGCGCGAACGCGCATTCCGCGGCCCAGACCTGGGCGCGCAGATCCGCCGCGCCGCCGGCGGGCACCTCGCCGGCCATGGCCGATCCCCCCAGCAGGGCGAGCATCAATAGGCGGCACAATCCGATGTACTGATCGCTACGATTCACGGCAAGACCTCCGGATGGGTGTGGGGTGACAAGAACGACGTTGGGCAAGCAGGCATGAATCCGTGCATCACCGCGAGCACCGCAAGCAAGCGCGCCGCAGGCAAGACCTGGCACCGGCGCCGTTGGCTATGCAGTCTGGCCATGCTGGCCTGCGCTGCTTATAGCAAGGCCGGCAGCGCGCAGCCGGAAGCCATGCCGGCCGATGCGCCGGTGCTTCATCTGGTCACCACCGAATTCGCGCCCTATATGGGCGAGAAGTTGCCCGAGCAAGGCGTGGCGGTGGCGATCGCGCGTGCCGCCCTGGCCAGCCAGGGCTGGCGCCTGCAGGTCGCGTTCCGCCCCTGGGCGCGCGCCCTCACCGAGCTGGAGGCGGGCCAGCACGACGGCGTGATCGGCGCCTGGTACCAGCCCGAGCGCGAACGCGTCATGGATTTCGCCAAGCCCATGGGCATCGACAACCAGGTCGGCTATTTCGGCCTGGCCAAGCAGCGCAACGCGGCCAAGAACCAGCTGCCCGCTGACCTTGCCGGTCTGCACATCGGCACCGTGCAGGGCTATGCCAACCCCAAGGCCTTCGAGCAGGCGGTACAGCTGGGTGCGAAGGCCGACCCGGCGCGCGATGACCTCACCAATCTGCGCAAGCTGCTGGCCGGCCGGGTAGACCTGGTGCTGATCGACAAGGGCGTGGCGCGCTACCTCATCAATACCGAGTTGAAAGGCGCGGCCGCGCAATTCGTCTGGATGGAGCCGGCCCTGGAGCGCATGCCCCTGCATTTCGCAATGGCGAAGTCACGCCCCCAGCACCAGGCCCTGCGCGAACTGATGGATCGGGGCCAGGAGGCGATCGCCCGCAATGGCGAGTTGGAGCGCATCCGCCTGCGCTGGAAGGACTGGCTCTAGGAGACCGCCGCGTTCATGGCGGCGGCGGCGCGATCTGCTCGGCATAGTCGTAGAGCGCGCCGAGGATGGCCTCGCTGCGCTCGTCCTCGGCGCTCTCGCCCAGCGCGTCGATGCGCTCGAAGAACTGCGCCAGCGTCTGCGCCCCGCCCGCACCGGCATGCAGGCGCGCGGCGCAATGCGCCTGCCACTGCGCCTGCTCGGCAGCGCTGAGCGACGCGGGAAAGTTGCGGGCGCGGTAGCGGAACAGCAGCTCGGCCAGGCGCGCGTCCTGGAACGCCGCCTTGCCCTGCGCCACGCGCTCGGCCAGGGCCTCGGCATCGAGGCCGCGCAGGCGATTCAGCAGGCGCCGGTCGTCGGGGCTCAGAAAACCGCCATAGAGATCCTCGTCCACGTCCACCGGCCCGGCCGTCGCGGGGCGCTGGAACACCTCGCCCCAGAGCCCGGCCAGCAGCTGGCCCTCGCGCGCCAGCAGCTCGGCATGCCGCAGGCCCTGCGCCAGGTCCAGCCCCCAGCGTTCGGCCATGGCGGGGCTGAGCGTCTTCAGATTGCCGATCACGATGGGCGACTTGTTGACGTGGATGGTCTTGATGGGCAGGCGCGTCACGCCCTCCTCCAGCGCCTCCTGCTTGACGAACATGCGCGCGCGGATCGCCTCGGCGTTGAGCGTCAGCAGCTCGGCCGGATCGCTGGCCAGGTCCCAGACGATCAGCTCGTTCTTGTTGCTCGGGTGCGGCGCCAGCGGCCACACCAGGGCCATGCAGCCGCGCTCCACGCCATACATGCCGGAGATGTGCAGGAAGGGGCGGCCCACGCCGATCTCGGCCCACACCGCCTCCTTCTTGCGCAGCCTGAGGCAGAACTCGAACAGCTTGGGCTGGGCGCTCCTGAGCAGGCGCGCCAGCGCAATGGTGGCGCGCACGTCCGAGAGCGCGTCGTGCGCCGCCTCGTGGGCGAGGCCATTGGCGGCGCTGAGATGCTCCAGCTTGAAGGAGGGGCGGCCGTCCTCGTGCCTGGGCCATTCAATACCCTCGGGGCGCAGCGCGTAGGCGCAGCGCACCACGTCCAGCAGATCCCAGCGGCCGCAGTCGTTCTGCCACTCGCGCGCATAGGGGTCCATCAGGTTGCGCCAGAACAGATGGCGCGTCACCTCGTCGTCGAAGCGTATGGTGTTGTAGCCCAGGCCCACGGTGCCAGGTCTTGCCAGCTCGGCCTCGATGGTGGCGGCGAACTCATGCTCGGCCAGGCCCTGTTCGAGGCAGGTCTGCGGCAGGATGCCGGTGAGCAGGCAGGCCTCGGGCTCGGGCAGGTAGTCGGGCGCGGGCCGGCAGTACACCATCAGGGGCGCGCCGATCTCATTGAGTTCGGCGTCGGTGCGGATGCCGGCGAACTGCGAGGGGCGGTCGCGGCGCGGCACGCGACCGAAGGTTTCGTAATCGTGCCAGTAGAAGGTCAGGGCTTGCATGGCCGGCACGATAACCGATCGCTGCCCCGCCGCTTCAGCAGGCCTTCACCGAAGGGTCGCGATAATCACCCGTCCCCGCTTGTCTGACCCGCCTTGATGCGCACACGCTTCAGCCACTCCTCCGCGTCCCAGTCCGGCCTGGCCTGGCAACGCCTGCTCATCATCCTGGCCGCCACGGCCGCGCTGCTGGTGCTGCTGCTGGCGATGGCCGCGGCGCTGGTCTATCCCAACCTGCCCTCGATCGACAACCTCACCGACTACCAGCCGCGCCAGCCCCTGCGCGTCTACACCGCGGATGGCCAGCTGATGGGCGAGTTCGGCGCCGAGCGCCGCCACTACCTGCCGCTCAAGGACATTCCCAAGCGCATGCAGGACGCCCTGCTGGCGATCGAGGACACCGGCTTCTACGAGCATGGCGGGCTCTACTACCCGGGCATCGCGCGTGCCGCGCTGGCGAATCTGTTCAGCTCGCGCAGCCAGGGCGCCTCCACCATCACCCAGCAGCTGGCGCGCGATCTCTACCTCACCAAGAAGAAGCTCTACACGCGCAAATTCGTCGAGATGATGCTGGCGCTGAAGATCGAGAGCCAGCTGAGCAAGCAGCAGATCCTCGAGGTCTATATGAACCAGATCTATCTGGGTCAGCGGGCCTACGGCTTCGAAGCGGCGGCGGCGGCCTACTTCGGCAAGAGCCTGAAGGAGCTGAGCATTGCCGAGACCGCGATGCTGGCCGGCCTGCCGCAGAACCCCTATTACGCCAACCCGATCAGCAACTTCCAGCGCGCCACGCGGCGCCAGCTGATCGTGCTGGAGCGCATGCACGACACCGGCCTGATCAGCCCCGAGGACTATGCCGCCGCCAAGGCCGAGAAGCTGCATATCCGCTCGGCCCAGGATCCGCGCCTGCACGCCGAGTACGCGGCCGAGATGGCGCGCGCCGTGGTGCATGCGCAGTACGGCGACGAGGCCTACAGCCGCGGCCTGAAGGTCTACACCACCCTGGTGGCCGAACAGCAGCAGGCCGCCTACAAGGCGCTGCGCAAGACCCTCATGGAGTACGAGCGCCGCAAGCCCTACCGCGGCCCAGAGGGCCATGTGGACCTGCCCGGCGATGCCGCCGAGCAGGATGCCGCCATCACCCAGGCGCTCGCCGAGCACCCCGACCAGGACGAGTTGCGCGCCGCGGTGGTGACCCAGGCCTCGCCCGCCAAGGTGCTGGCCAGCCTGCAGAGCGGCGAGGATCTGGTGATCACGGGCGAAGGCCTGCGCTCGGTGCAGGCCGCGCTGTCCGACAAGGCCAGGAGCGAGCTGCGCATCCGCAGCGGCAGCATCATCCGCGTGCTGCGCGGCGCGCCCAGCAAGGCCGAGCCGCAGGGCGCCTGGCTGATCACCCAGGCGCCCGAGGCCGAGGGCGCGCTGGTGGCGCTGGAGCCCGGCAGCGGGCGCGTGCACGCGCTGGTGGGCGGCTTCGATTTCGCGCGCAACCAGTTCAACCATGTCACCCAGGCCTGGCGCCAGCCGGGCTCGAGCTTCAAGCCCATCGTCTACTCCTCGGCGCTGGAGCTGGGCGTCTCGCCCGCCACCCTGGTGAACGACGCGCCCTTCGTGGCCGGCGACTGGGAGCCCAAGAACTACGACGGCACTTTCGACGGCCCGATGACGGTGCGCCAGGCGCTGGCGCGTTCCAAGAACATGGTGACGATCCGGGTGCTGGAACAGCTGGGCCCGCAGCGCGCCAAGGCCTGGGCCGGCCGTTTCGGCCTGGACCAGGACAAGCAGCCCGACAACCTCACGCTGGCGCTGGGCTCGGGCTCGGTGACCCCGCTGCAGATGGCCAGCGCCTACGCGGTGTTTGCCAACGGCGGCCATGCGCTCAAGCCCCTCATCATCACGCGCATCACCGATGCCAAGGGCGTGCCGCTGTTCGAGGCCGAGGCCCCCGCCATCAGCGAGGACAACCGCGCCATTCCCGAGCGCAACGCCTTCGTGATGAGCAGCCTCTTGCAGGAGGTGGCGCGCAGCGGCACCGCGGCGCGCGCCCAGGCCAGCCTGCGCCGGCCCGACATCTATGGCAAGACCGGCACCACCAACGATGCGGTGGACGCCTGGTTTGCCGGCTACCAGCCGAGCCTGGCGGCGGTGGTGTGGATCGGCTATGACAACCCGCGCAGCCTGGGCGACCGCGAGACCGGTGGCGGCATGGCCCTGCCGGCCTGGATCGATTTCATGAGCGTGGCGCTCAAGGGCGTGCCGGTGGCCGAGATCACCCCTCCCACCGAGGGCCTGGTGCGACCCGAGGGTGGCGATTGGAGCTTCGAGGAGTTTGCCGGCGAGGCCGGCATCCGCTTCATCGGCCTGGACGCGGCGGCCAGTTCGCCGCCGGCCTCGGCCCCCGGGATCTAGCTATCGCTTCCTGACGATCACGCTGCCGACCGAATAGCCGGCACCGAAGGAGCAGATCACGCCCAGATCGCCCGGGGCCAGGTCGGCACGGTGGCGGTGGAAGGCGATGATGGAGCCGGCCGAGGCGGTGTTGGCGAACTCGTCCAGGATCAGCGGCGCCACGTCGGAGCCGGCTTCACCGCCGACCAGGCGCTTGATGACCAGTTGGTTCATGCCCAGATTGGCCTGGTGCAGCCAGAACCGGCGCACGTCGGTGGGGGCCTTGTCCAGCGCCTTCAGATGGCCCTCGATATGGGCGGCGGCGATCGGCACCACTTCCTTGAAGACCTTGCGGCCCTCCTGGCGGAAGGTCTTGTCGCGTGCCAGCGGGTCGCTGTCCTCGCTGCGGTTCATGAAACCGAAGTTGTTGCGGATGTTGTTGGAGAACTGCGTGGCCAGCTTGGTGCCCAGCACCTCCCATTGCTCGGCGGCGGTCGCGGTGTCGGCACGCTCGACCACGATGGCGGTGCAGACATCGCCGAAGATGAAGTGGCAGTCGCGGTCCTTCCACTCCAGGTGGGCCGAGGTGATCTCGGGGTTCACCACCAGCACGCATTTGCTGGCGCCCGAACGCACCGCGTTATAGGCCTGCTCGAGCGCGAAGGTGGCCGAGGAGCAGGCCACGTTCATGTCGAAGCCGTAGCCGCCGGCGCCCAGGGCCTGCTGGATCTCCACCGCCATGGCCGGGTAGGCGCGCTGCATATTGGCGGCGGCGCAGAAGATCGCGTCCACCTCGCTGGCCTGCTTGCCGGCCGCGGCCAGCGCGTCGCGGGCCGCCACCACGGCGATCTCGGCCATCAGCGAGAGCTGATCGTCGGCCCGCTCGGCAAAGCGCGGGTACATGCGGGTGGGGTCGAGCACACCCTCTTTCTCGATCACGTAGCGCTGCTTGATGCCGGAGGCCTTTTCAATGAACTCGACGCTGGAATGCGTCAGCGCCTCATGCGTGCCGGCCGCAATGGCCTCGGCATGTTGGGCGTTCTGCAGGTCCACGTACTGGTTGAAGGCTTGCACCAGCTCGGCGTTGCTGATGGTGTGCGGCGGCGTGTAGATGCCGGTGCCGCTGATGACGACTGCATGCATATGAATCTCGGATTCTGGTGCCCACCAGGCGGGCGGGCGGTGCCGGAAGTGTAGCGACCGCTATGCAGGCACCGCTTAAGGGTGTTCAGCATGGCGGTGGAATCTGCGTAGAATCGGGCACCGGGCCCAAATATTGGCGCCCGGTTTTTTGTGCCTGCACCGTCCCTTGCCTCGGACGGCTTCGCGGGCCGGCCGGGCTCCAAGTCAAGCGCTCGCAGCCCAGGGCATGCACTGCACGAACGCATCCCGACCTTGCGAACTTGGACTTCCGTCATGGAAATTTTTGACTACGACAACATCCTGTTGCTGCCGCGCAAATGCCGCGTGGAAAGCCGCGCCGAGTGCGACACCTCGATCGAATTCGGTCCGCGCCGCTTCAAGCTGCCGGTGGTACCGGCCAATATGAAGACGGTGGTGGATGAAAGCATCACCGAATACCTGGCCGCCAATGGCTACTTCTATGTGATGCACCGCTTCGATCTCGACAACGTGGCCTACGCGCGCAGCATGCGCGACAAGGGCCTGTTCGTCTCGATCAGCTCGGGCGTCAAGCCGGCCGACTACGCGGTGATCGATGCCCTGGCCGCCGATGGCGTGGGCGCCGACTACATCACCATCGACATCGCCCACGGCCATGCCGACAGCGTGCAGCGCATGATCGCGCACATCAAGCAGAAGCTGCCCAAGGCCTTCGTGATCGCCGGCAATGTGGGCACGCCCGAGGGCGTGATCGACCTGGAGAACTGGGGCGCCGACGCCACCAAGGTGGGCATCGGCCCGGGCAAGGTCTGCATCACGCGCCTGAAGACCGGCTTCGGCACCGGCGGCTGGCAGCTCTCGGCGCTGAAATGGTGTGCGCGCGTGGCCACCAAGCCCATCATTGCCGACGGCGGTATCCGCCACCATGGCGACATCGCCAAGAGCGTGCGCTTCGGCGCCGCCATGGTGATGGTGGGCTCGCTGTTCGCCGGCCATGAGGAGTCGCCCGGCGCCACCGTCGAGGTGGACGGCAAGCTCTTCAAGGAGTACTACGGCTCGGCCTCGGACTTCAACAAGGGCGAGTACAAGCATGTCGAGGGCAAGCGCATCCTCGAGCCGGTGAAGGGCAAGCTGGCCGACACCTTGCGCGAGATGCAGGAGGACGTGCAGAGCTCGGTCTCCTACTCCGGCGGCAAGCAGCTCGCCGATCTGCGCAAGGTGAACTACGTGATCCTGGGTGGGGAAAACGCCGGCGAGCATCTGTTCATGTGAACGGGCAAGGCTTGTCGCCCGCGTTTCGGTGTAGCCAAAACGCGGGGCGCAGCAGTTCCTGTAGACGGCTCGTCTGCTGGTCCGCGTCATCTAACATCCGGCAGCCGATCAACCGCCGGATTCACCAACCGGGCCACTAAGGCGCGGAACTCTAGTGACTATTGATGACGCCCGTCCCGCAGACACCCACGCCCTAGGCAGCAGCGAAGGCTCGCGACTGGCCCACCTGGACGGCTGGCGCGGCCTGGCCATCCTGCTGGTACTGGAAGCGCATTTCTATCAGCTGCTGCCGCTGGAGGCCGGCCGTCTGGGCGTCGACATCTTCTTCTGCCTCTCGGGCTGGTTGATGTCAGGCATCCTGTTCATCCAGAGAGAGCACCTGGCGCGTTTCTACAAGCGCCGCATCAGCCGCATCGTGCCGGCCTTTCTGGCCTTCGTGGTGATCATCCATGGCCTTGCTAGCGCCACGGGACTGCCGTATACGCCCACCGAGCTGCTCGCCACCATCGCCTTCCTTCGAACCTACCTGCCCATTGAGCCGGGCATCTGGAAGAGCGCAGTGCCGATCGGTCATCTCTGGTCGCTCAACATCGAAGAGCACTGCTACGTCTTCATGAGCCTGATCATTGCGCTGAGGTTGTTGCGAGGCCGGGAGCATCTGCTGCTGCTGGGCGCAGGGCTGAGCTGTATGGCCATCGGCCAGCTCTACGTCCGATGGCCCCAAATGTCGCCACCTTGGGGCGCCTTAGGCACCGAGGTCGCGGCCGCGCACCTGCTGTTGGCGGCCGGCTATCGGCTGCTGCGGGCGAAGGCAGACTGGTCGGCGCCAGCGTGGGTTGCGCCACTTGCACTGATGGTCGGCGCCGCCTGCTATTTGTCTGTCGCCCCCTGGTGGGCGGGCTCTTTGATAGCGCCGATCGCGATGGCTGTTGCCATCGGCCACCTGGGAGACAGCTACGCGCTGTTCAAGCGAATCCTGTCATCCCGGCTGCTCTGCAATTTCGGCGTTTACTCCTATTCCATCTATCTGTGGCAGCAGCCCCTGTATGTCGGCAAGGCGCAGATACCGGGTGGCGGCACCACGGCGCTGGCGCTGGCGCTCGGGATTGCCTATGTCAGCTTTCACTGCATTGAAAAGCCCTGCCGGACCTGGCTGAACAAGTACTGGTAAGCCGCGTCTCCCACCGCCCGTTGCCAGCAAAGCAGTTCCAAATGACGGTTACAACCAATCAGAACGTCGAGTTCCGCACCGACATCAACGGCTTGCGCGCCCTGGCCGTCCTGGGTGTGATCGCCTACCACTTCAATCTGCCGGGAGCGTCAGGCGGCTTTGTCGGCGTCGACATCTTTTTCGTCATCTCAGGCTTCCTGATGACAGGCATGGTCGTCGGCGGCCTGGAACGCCACCGTTTTTCACTGGTGGGCTTTTACCTTGCACGGGCGCGGCGCATTGTGCCGGCCCTGCTCGCGCTGTGCGTGGCTCTGCTGGCACTCGGATGGCTGCTGCTGCTGCCGAATGACTACCGCAGACTGGCCATCCACAGCGCCACCAGCGTGCTGTTCGCGTCAAACTATCGCTACCTCGGCGAGGCGGGCTATTTCGACACCGCATCGCACGAAAAGTGGCTGCTGCATACCTGGTCGCTGTCGGTCGAATGGCAGTTCTATCTGCTGCTGCCGCTGTTGTCGTTACTGGTCTGGCGGCTGCGGCCGGGACGCAAGGCGCAGCTTGGCATGTTGCTGCTGCTTGGCCTCGCTTCGATGCTGGTCAATCTTCTGACCGTTGGCGAGCAGCCGAGCGCCGCCTTCTTCCTGCTGCAGAGCCGCGCGTGGGAAATGATTCTCGGCGGCCTCTGCTGGCAACTTTCCGGCCGTCTGCAGTTCCGTGCCTGGCCAGCCCGCGCGCTGAGCCATGGCGGCCTCGCGCTCGCGTTCACCTCGATCACGACGGCGCATCTGGCGCCACGGTGGCCAGGCATCGCTGCGCTGGCGCCGGCGCTAGCGGCCATGGTGATACTGCTGGCGCACGCCGACGCACGCTGGGCATCCAACCGCACCATGCAGTGGCTGGGTGACCGTTCCTACTCGCTCTACCTCTGGCATTGGCCCGGCGTCGTGCTGCTGAACTATACGGGGCTGCAGCAGCACCCCCTGGCGGTGCTCGCGGCAATCGCCGCCGTGTGCCTGGCAGCGCATCTTTCCTACCAAGGCATCGAGGTTCCGGGCCGGCGCGGCCTGAGCCGGTGCGCACCGCGTGCCGCCACCATGGCTCTGGCGGCGGCCCTGCTCGCGGTACTGGTTCCCAGTGCTCTTGTGTGGCGGGCGGGCGGTGTCACGGGCCGCTTCGATGCAGCCGTCGAGGCTGCTGCCGCCGTCGCATCCGATCGAAATCCGCGCACGGCGGAGTGCCATCGCGGCAGGGGCAGCGCCTCCCCCTCCTGCGTCTACGGAGGTGAGCAGCCAGGCCTGCTGGTCGTCGGCGACAGCCATGCGATTCCGTTGATGAACACCTTGCGGGCAGCGCTGCCGACCGGGCAGGGTGCCATCCAATGGTCCTACAGCGCCTGCCCCTTGGTCGAGGGCATGAAGACCGCGCAGCGCCGAGAAGGCAAGGACTACCGCTGCGAGGACTTCCTGTCCTGGACCACGGCGCAACTGGCTCAGACCCATCCCGGCGTGCCGGTGCTGCTGGTGGGTCGCTATGGCGCGCTCGCCTATGGACGCAATGAGGACGGCCCGGCGCTAGGAAAGCCGCTGGTCTTCTTCTCTCGGCCCTACGACGACGCCGCGCCAGCCTTCATCGCCGAGTTCGCGCAGCGGTACGAGCAGACCGTCTGCCGGCTCGCGGCGACGCGCAAGGTCCTGCTGCTCCGCCCTATCCCGGAGATGGGCTTCGATGTGCCACGTGCCCTGTCTCGGCGCATGGCCCTGGGGCTGCGCGAAGACCTTGGCATCGCGCGCTCCGACTACGAGGCCCGCAATGGCTGGCTCATCCGCGCGCAGGACCGGGTCAGCAAGCGCTGCGGTGCAACGGTTGTCGATCCCCTGCCCTTTCTTTGCGACGCTCAGCGCTGCTGGGGCAGCCGGGACCTTCGACCGCTGTACTTCGACGACAACCATCTCAGCGAGACCGGCGCGCGTCGCTTGCTGCCGCTGTTTCAGTCCACCTTGCCACGCTGAGTCGGGCCCTGGCGACCTTGTAGGACAATTGCCGGCCGAGCCGCGGTCGCGTCAAAACCGTCGGCCCTCCCCATTCTCCGCAACACGCCGCCATGACCGAACTCGCCAAGTCCTTCGAACCCGCCGCCCTGGAAGCCCATTGGGGCCCCCTGTGGGAGTCCAAGGGTCTGTACAAGCCCAGCCTGGACAAGGCGCGCGAGTCCTTCTGCATCCAGCTGCCGCCGCCCAATGTGACTGGCACCCTGCACATGGGCCATGCCTTCAACCAGACCATCATGGACTCGTTGACGCGCTACCACCGCATGCTGGGCCACAACACCCTGTGGGTGCCGGGCACCGACCATGCCGGCATCGCCACCCAGATCGTGGTGGAGCGCCAGCTGCAGGAGCGCGGCGTCGAGGGCGAGAAGAGCCGCCATGAGCTCGGCCGCAAGAACTTCGTCGCGCGCGTGTGGGAGTGGAAGCAGGAGTCAGGCAACACCATCACGCGCCAGATGCGCCGCATGGGCGACTCGGTCTCCTGGGAGCACGAGTACTTCACCATGGACGAGAAGCTCTCCAAGGTGGTGACCGAGACCTTTGTGCAGCTCTTCGACGACGGCCTGATCTACCGCGGCAAGCGCCTGGTGAGCTGGGACCCGGTGCTGAAGTCCGCCGTCTCCGATTTGGAGGTCAGCAGCGAGGAGGAAGACGGTTTCCTCTGGCATATCCGCTACCCGATGGCCGATGGCGCGGGCGAGATCGTGGTGGCCACCACCCGCCCCGAGACCATGCTGGGCGACGTGGCGGTGATGGTGCACCCGGAGGACGAGCGCTACCAGGCCCTGATCGGCAAGCGGGTGACGCTGCCGCTCACCGGGCGCGAGATCCCGGTGATTGCCGACGACTATGTGGACCGCGAGTTTGGCACCGGCGTGGTCAAGGTCACGCCCGCCCACGACACCAACGACTACGCGGTGGGCCAGCGCCATGGCCTGCCGATGATCTGCGTGCTGACGCTGGACGCCACCATCAACGACAACGCGCCCGAGGCCTACCGCGGCCTGGACCGCTTTGTCGCGCGCAAGAAGGTCGTCGCCGATCTGGAGGCCCTGGGCCTGCTGGTCGAGGTGAAGAAGCACAAGCTGATGGTGCCGCGCTGCGAGCGCACCGGCCAGGTGATCGAACCGATGCTGACCGACCAGTGGTTCATGGCCGTCAGCAAGCCGGGCAAGGATGGCAAGAGCATCGCCCAGCGCGCCACCGAGGTGGTGGCCGACGGCTCGGTGAAGTTCTACCCCGAGCAATGGGTCAACACCTACAACCACTGGATGAACAACATCCAGGACTGGTGCATCTCGCGCCAGCTCTGGTGGGGCCACCAGATCCCGGCCTGGTACGGCACGGGCGGCGAGCTGTTCGTGGCGCGCAGCGAGGATGAGGCGCGCGCCAAGGCCGCGGCGGCCGGCTATAGCGGCGCGCTGACGCGCGACGAGGATGTGCTGGACACCTGGTACTCCTCGGCCATGGTGCCCTTCTCCACGCTGGGCTGGCCCGAGCAGACGCTGGAACAGGATCTCTTCCTGCCCTCCTCGGTGCTGGTGACCGGCTACGACATCATCTTCTTCTGGGTCGCCCGGATGATCATGATGACCACGCACTTCACCGGCAAGGTGCCGTTCAAGCATGTCTACATCCATGGCCTGGTGCGCGACTCGCAGGGCCAGAAGATGAGCAAGAGCGAGGGCAATGTGCTGGACCCGGTGGACCTGATCGACGGCATCGAGCTCGGCCCCCTGCTGGACAAGCGCACCACCGGCCTGCGCCGCCCCGAGACGGCGCCCAAGGTGCGCAAGGCCACCGAGAAGGAGTTCCCCGAGGGCATTCCCGGCTTCGGTGCCGATGCGCTGCGCTTCACCTTCGCCTCGCTGGCGTCCTTGGGTCGCAACATCAACTTCGACAGCAAGCGCTGCGAGGGCTATCGCAACTTCTGCAACAAGCTCTGGAACGCCACCAAGTTCGTGCTGATGAACACCGAGGGCCAGGATTGCGGCCTCGCGCATGAGCAGGGCCAATGCCCGCCCGGCTATATGAGCTTCAGCCAGGCCGACCGCTGGATCGCCAGCGAGCTGCAGCGCGTCGAGCAGGCGGTGGCCCAGGGCTTTGCCGACTACCGCCTGGACAACGTCGCCAACGCGATCTACTCCTTTGTGTGGGACGAGTACTGCGACTGGTACCTGGAAATCGCCAAGGTGCAGATCCAGAGCGGCGACGAAGCGCAGCAGCGCGCCACCCGACGCACCCTGGTGCGCACGCTGGAAACCATGCTGCGCCTGCTGCACCCGATCGCGCCCTTCATCACCGAGGAGCTGTGGCAGACGGTCGCTCCGCTGGCAGGCAGGAAGACGGTGGACTACATCGTCAACGCGCCTTACCCGCTGGCGCAGCCCGAGCGCATCGACGCAAAGGCCGAGGCCTGGGTGGCCAATCTCAAGGCGCTGGTGGGCACCTGCCGCAGCCTGCGCAGCGAGATGGCGCTGAGCCCCTCGGAGCGCGTGCCGCTCCTGGTGGGCGGCGACACCGGCTTCATCGCCGAAGCGGCGCTGCTGCTGAAGGCGCTGGCCAAGCTCGCCGATGTGCAGCTGATCGCCGACGAGGCCGAGTTCGCCAAGGCCAGCGCCAGCTCGCCGGTGCTGGTGCATGGCGAGGCACGCCTGGCGCTCAAGGTGGAGATCGACGTGGCGGCCGAGCAGGCCCGCCTGGCCAAAGAAATCGCGCGTCTGCAGGGCGAGATCAGCAAGGCCCAAGGCAAGCTGACCAACGAGAGCTTCGTGGCGCGCGCGCCCGCCGCCGTGGTGGAGCAGGAGCGTCAGCGCGTGGCCGAGTTCAGCGCCACCGTTGCTCGGCTACAGGATCAGGCAGCGCGGCTGGCGTAGTCGAACGGAATTCCGCCGCGGGTTCGGGCGGAATCATCAGCAGCTCGTCGATGCGCCGCGCAATGCCCCAGGCGGCGCGCGTGCGCGACTCGCGCGTGGTGCTGGCCACGCGCGGCGTCACCTGCAGGCCCGGCGCGCCGTAGAGCGGCCGCCCCGGCTCCATCAGGCCGGGCTCGACGCTGTCGAACCAGGCGGCCAGCACGCGGCCGCTGTGCAGGGCCTCGGCCAGCGCCTGCTCGTCGAACAGGGCCGAATGGCCCAGGCTCACCAGCACCTGCGAGGGCCTGGCAAAGCCCAGCACGCGCTCGCCGATGAGGCCGCGGTAGCGCTGGAAATAGGCCAGCTGCACGCTCACGCCGTCGGACTGTTCCATCAGGTCCTTGAGCGGCAGGGGCTCGATGCCCCATTGCGCCCACAGCGGGTCGTTCTGGTGCAGGCTGGGGTCGTAGCCCAGCACGCGCGTGCCAAACACCGGCAGGATCTGCGCCAGCATGCGCGAGGCCGGCGTCATGCCGATCAGACCGATGGTGGCACAGCCTAGCTCGCGCCCCACCCACATGCCGTCGGTGGACTGCACCGGCACACGCCGCAGCAGCGCCAGCAAGGCGCCGATCACGAACTCGGCCTCGGCCGCCGCGGTGGCGGTGAGGCTGCGCACCACCTCCACGCGCGCCGCCCGGCAGGCCTCGAGATCGATGTTCTCGGCCCCGGCGCTCATGCGCCCGACCACGCGCAACTTGGGCGCCATGCGTATCAGGCTGGCGTCCAGCGCCACCGAGGGGGGCAAGACCAGACCCTGGGCCTGGTGCAGCAGCCCCTTCAAGGCCTGCGGCTCCAGCGCGAGCTCGGGGGCGTAATGCACCGGATGCCGCTCGGACAACCATTGCATCACTTCCAGCTCGAGTGGCTCCAGGATCAGCAGGCTCATGCGCTATTTAGGGGGTTCGGGATCCGCGGCACGGCCATGTGGCAATGCCACAATGCGCGCCAACGCAAACCGGAGAGTGTACGGATATGAAAGTCACGAAAGCGATCTTCCCTGTTGCAGGTCTTGGCACGCGCTTCCTGCCGGCCACCAAGGCCCAGCCCAAGGAAATGCTGCCCGTGGTGGACAAGCCCCTCATTCAGTACGCGGTGGAAGAAGCCTATGCCGCCGGCGTACGCGAAATGATTTTTGTGACGGGCCGCCACAAGCGCCCCATCGAAGATCACTTTGACATGACTTTCGAGCTCGAGGTAGCCCTTGAACAGGCGGGTAAGAAGGAGCTGCTCGAGGTGGTGCGCAGCGTCAAGCCCGACGACATGGAGTGCATCTATGTGCGCCAGGCCCAGGCGCTGGGCTTGGGCCATGCGGTGTTGTGCGGTCAGCGACTCGTCGGCAACGAGCCCTTCGCGGTACTGCTGGCCGACGACCTGATGGTGGGAGAGCCTCCGGTGCTCAAGCAGATGGTGGAGCAGTACGCCGAATGGCGCGCCTCCATCCTGGCGGTGCAGGAAGTGCCGGCCGAGCACACGCGCCGCTATGGCATCGTGGCCGGCACGCCGGTGAACGACAAGCTGATGGACGTGAGCCGCATCGTCGAGAAGCCCGCGCCCGAGGTGGCGCCCTCACGCCTGGGCGTGGCCGGCCGCTACATCCTCACGCCCGGGGTGTTCCACGAGATCGCCAGCCAGCCGCGCGGCGTGGGCGGCGAGATCCAGCTCACCGACGGCATCGCCGGCCTGCTGCGCCGCGAGAAGGTGTTCGCCTACCGCTATGACGGCAAGCGCTACGACTGCGGCAGCAAGGAAGGCTTCCTGCAGGCCAATGTGGAACTGGCGCTTGCCCACCCCGACCTGGGTCCGGGTTTCCGTGCCTATCTGAAGAGCCTCGATATCTGAGGATTGTGAGGGTTTGGCGCCGCTCTAGCGGCGCCGCAGCACGTGCACGAACTCGTCGGCCTGGCTGCTCTGCTCGACCAGCTCGTTGCCGGTCTGGCGCGCAAAGGCCTGGAAGTCGCGCGTCGAGCCCGGGTCGGTGGAGAACACCTTCAGCAACTGACCGCTCTCCATCTCCGCCAGGGCCTTCTTGGCCTTGAGTATGGGCAGCGGGCAGTTCAGGCCGCGCGTGTCCAGTTCCTTGTGTACGTCCATGTCTCGTCCTCGGGTTGCAAGGGATTCTAGGCCGGCCCCGGCTCGAACCACTGGGGTTCGATGCCGCGCGAGCGCAACCATTGCGCCAGCGCCTGGCCGGTGCCGGCGGGCCAGCATTTGAGCTTCTGCGGTGCCAGCAGCTTGGCTTCGGCCAGCTCGGGCGACAGGCGGATCTCGCCACGCGCCGCCACATGGTAGGCAATGATCACCTGGTTCATGGGCTGGAAGTCGTAGACGCCGATCAGGTCCAGCGACTCGACCTGCAGCGCGGTCTCCTCCATCACCTCGCGCCTGAGCCCCTGTTCGGGTGATTCACCCGCCTCCATGAAGCCGGTGATGAGGCCGAAGAGGCGCCCCGGCCAGGCCGCGTTGCGCGCCAGCAAGACCTGACCCTCGCGGTCCACGCATTCCACCACCGCGGCCAGCACCGGGGTCGGGTTGTTCCAATGCGTGAAGTCGCAGCTGCTGCAGCGCAGCCTCGATTTGGGCCCACCGTCTTCCAGCTCGGTGCGCCAGCACAGCTCGCTCGCGCAGAGCGGGCAGAAGCGGTAGGCGGGCAGTTGGCTCACCGCGCGGCTCAGGCGGGGAACACGCCGGTGGAGAGGTAGCGATCGCCGCGATCGCAGACGATGAAGACGATGGTGGCGTTCTCCAGCGTGCGCGCCAGCTGCAGCGCCACCCAGCAGGCGCCCGCGGCCGAGATGCCGGCAAACAGGCCCTCCTCGCGCGCCAGCCGGCGCGCCATCTCCTCGGCGTCGGACTGGCTCACCAGCACCAGCTCGTCCACCGTCTCGGGCTTGTAGATGCGCGGCATATAGGCCTCGGGCCATTTGCGAATGCCCGGGATGCGCGAGCCCTCGGCCGGCTGGGCGCCGACGATGCGGATGCCGGCGTTCTGCTCCTTCAGGAAGCGCGAGGTGCCGGTGATGGTGCCGGTGGTGCCCATGGCGCTGACGAAGTGGGTGATCTCGCCGCCGGTGTCGCGCCAGATCTCGGGGCCGGTGGTCTCGTAATGGATGCGCGGGTTGTCCTCGTTGCCGAACTGGTCCAGCACGCGGCCCTTGCCGTCGCGCTGCATCTGCTCGGCCAGGTCGCGGGCATATTCCATGCCACCCGAGCGCGGCGTGAGGATCAGCTCGGCGCCGAAGGCCTTCATGGTCTGGGCGCGCTCGATCGAGAGGTCCTCGGGCATGATCAGCAGCATGCGGTAGCCGCGCATCGCCGCGGCCATCGCCAGCGCGATGCCGGTGTTGCCGGAGGTGGCCTCGATCAGGGTGTCGCCCGGCTTGATCTCGCCCCGCTCCTCGGCGCGCCGGATCATGCTGATGGCTGGGCGGTCCTTCACCGAACCGGCCGGGTTGTTGCCCTCCAGCTTGGCCAGCAGCACATTGCCGCGGGAGGCAAGATCTGACCCCAGCACGCGCTGCAAGCGCACCAGGGGAGTGTTGCCGATGACGTCTTCAAGGCTGGGGTAGGTCTTTTCGCTCATGGGCGGATTGTCTCAGCCGGCGCCAAAGTTTGCATGGCATAATCCGCGGCTCACGCAGCGATGCATGGTTTCTGGCCCGGGTGGCGAAATCGGTAGACGCAGGGGACTCAAAATCCCCCGCCGCAAGGTGTGCCGGTTCGAGTCCGGCCCCGGGCACCACCAGAACCTGCAGCACCAACAGCATGGCATCGCGGGGCGGCAAGCAAGCGAGTTCGCTGTGCCCCTACACTCTGGCCCTCGGCGCGGCAGCTGCCGCGACAAGTCACTCCGGGCATCCCAACAGAGTCGAGATTCATGTCCCCTATCCCATCGGTTACCAAGGCCTTCATGCTGGCTTGTGTGGGCCTGTTCTGCCTGTTCACGCTGCTGCCGCCGCAGTTCGAGGTCTACTTCGCGCTATGGCCCCTGAGCACGGGCCTGTTCATGCCCTGGCAGCCACTCAGTTATGCCTTCCTGCATGGTGATGTCTGGCACCTGTTCTTCAACATGCTGGGCCTGTGGATGTTCGGCTCGGAACTGGAGCGCGTCTGGGGCAGCAAGCGCTATGCGCACCTGCTGATCGCCAGCACGCTCACCGCCGCCGCGGCCCAGCTCATCTTCACCCTGCTGATCGGCTCGCGCTCGCCCACCGTGGGTGCGTCGGGTGCGCTGTTCGGCCTGCTGCTGTCATTCGGCATGATCTTCCCGGACCGCATCATCATGCCGCTGTTCCCGCCCATCCCGATGAAGGCCAAGTACTTCGTCGCGCTGTTCGGCGGGCTGGAACTCTTCCTCGGCCTGATGGGCAGCAGCGGCATCGCCCACTTCGCCCACCTGGGCGGCATGCTGGGCGCCTGGCTGATGATGAACTACTGGCGCGGCGCGCGCCGCCGCTGATCAGTCGGCGCCGGCCAGCAGGCCGGTACCGACCTCGGGATGGCGCAGCCGCAGGCGCAGCTCGCGCTTGAGCCGCCCGTTGTCGAGGCGGCGCGATTCGCCCATGAAACTCAGCTGCATGGGCGACATCTGCTCCCGCGCCTGCTCGCGGCTGATGCGCGGCGGCCGCGGCAGGCCGCACAGCCCGGCCGCCAGGTCGAAGTAGTCGCCCATCAGCAGCTCGCTGTCGTCGCAGGCATGCACGATGCGCTGCGGCTTGCCGCGCGCCAGCGCCGCCAGGCAGGCGCGCGCCAGGTCGTCGGCATGGATGTGGTTGGTGTAGACATCGTCCTCGCGCCGCAGCACCGGCGCGCCCTTGGCCAGGCGCTCGCGCGGATGGCCGCCCTCGCGATCCCAGGCATAGATGCCGGGCACGCGCAGGATGCTCACGCGCACGCCCAGGCTGGCGCCGAACCAGCGCAGCCGCTGCTCGGCATCGACGCGGCGCCGTGCGCGGTCGGTGGCGGGCCTGGGGCTGCGGGTCTCGTCGAAGCGCGCACCGGCGCAATCGCCGTACACGCCAGTGGTGCTGGCATAGACCAGGCGCGTGGTGCGCGGCGAGCGCGCCAGCGCGCGCAGCAGATTGAGGGTGCGCCGGTCTTCCGCGCCCTGGGCGGCGGGTGGCGCCAGGTGCAGCACCCAGTCGGCCAGGCCGGCCAGGCGCGCCAGGCTGGCGGGGTCGTCCAGATTGCCCAGCAGGGGCATGGCGCCGGCCGCGCGCAGCGCCTGGGCGCGTGCCGGGCTGGAGCTCAGCGCCAGCACGGGCAGGCGCCCGTGCAGCTCGCGCAGCACGCGCAGGCCCACGTCGCCGCAGCCGACGATGAGGAGGCGGGGCCGGCGCGCGTGCAAAGTGGGCATGGGTGATCGTCAGGCAAAATGGCGCCTGAGTTTATCGGTCGCCACGGCCCGCGATGCACCTCGCGGGCCGAGTTTTTATTGAGCCCAGCCATCCACACCATGAATTTCCAGGTCACCGTGCAGCCCAGCGGCCGCGAGTTTTCGGTCGAACGCGATGAAACCCTGCTCGGCGCGGCCATCCGCCAGGGCGTGGGCCTGCCCTATGGCTGCAAGGACGGCGCCTGCGGCTCCTGCAAGAGCCGCCTGCTGGAGGGCCGGGTGATCCACGGCGCGCACCAGGCCAAGACCCTCACCGAGGCCGAGGAGGCCGCCGGCTTCGTGCTGACCTGCTGCGCCACGCCGCAGACCGATTGCGTGCTGGAAGCGCGCACCGTGCCGGGCGCGGGCGAGTTCGCGGTGCTCAAGCTGCCCAGCCGCGTCATCAGCATCGCCAAGCCCGCGCCCGACGTGGCGCTGCTGCGCCTGCAGCTGCCGGCCAACCAGAACTTCCAGTTCCACGCCGGCCAGTATGTGGAATTCATCCTGCGCGATGGTGCGCGCCGCAGCTATTCGATGGCCAACGCGCCCAGCAACCTGGGCACGCCGCCGGCGATCGAGCTGCATGTGCGCCACATGCCGGGCGGCAAGTTCACCGACCATGTGTTCGGCGCGATGAAGGAAAAAGACATCCTGCGCATGGAAGGGCCGTTCGGCAGCTTCTTCCTACGCGAGGACAGCGACAAGCCCATCGTGCTGCTGGCCAGCGGCACCGGCTTCGCACCCATCAAGGCCATCATCGAGCGCCTGCAGCATCTGGGGCAGAGTGCCGGATTCAGCCGCCCCACCACCCTCTACTGGGGCTGCCGCAGCAAGGCCGACCTCTATCTGCACGACTGGGCCCTGCAGGCCGCCGCCAGCATGCCGCAGCTCCGCTATGTGCCGGTGCTCTCCGAGCCCAGGCCCGAGGACGGCTGGAGCGGCCGCACCGGCTTCGTGCACCAGGCCGTGCTGGCCGACCTGCCCGACCTCAGCGGCCACCAGGTCTATGCCTGCGGCGCGCCCATCATGGTGGAGTCGGCCCAGGCGGACTTCGTCGCCAAGGCCGGCCTGCCCGCCGAGGAGTTCTACGCCGACGCCTTCACCTCCGAGCTGGACAAGCAAGGCAAGGCCTGACCCTGGCCGCCCCTCTCAACCAGGAACCGCCGCCATGCAGCATTTCAGCCCGCCCTATTCCAGCGCCGCCCAGTTCGAGCAGCAGTTGCGCGAGCAGGGCTCGGCCGTGATGGCACCCGAAAGCCTGCGCCACTGGCTGGGCTGCGAGGAGGCCGAGCTGGCCGCGCTGGCGCCGTTCTGGAACGATCTGCCGCCCGACCTGTACCTGCGCGACGGCGGGCGCTACCGCTTCCGCCGCCATGGCAGTTTTGTGCTGGACACGCAGGCCGCCACGCAAGTGCAGCAAGTGCCGCACCGTGCCCACTGGCAGCCGCTGGACTACAACGCCCTGCACGGCGGGCTCGAGCGCTGGTTCGAGCCGATGGCGCAGGCCGCCACCGCCCTGCCCATCTGGCCCAAGCTGCTGCTGGCCCTGGCCGCCGCGGCCGACCGCCTGCGCGGCGCGCAGCCCTGGTATGCCGAGGCGCACCAGTTCCGCATCGACACCACCGACGGCATCGGCCGGCCCACGCCCGAGGGCGCGCACCGCGATGGCGTGGACCTGGTGGCAGTGTTCCTGGTGGGCCGCGCTAGCATCAAGGGCGGTGAATCGCGCGTGTTCGAGGCCAGCGGCCCGCGCGGCCAGCGATTCACCATGAGCGAGCCCTGGACCCTGCTGCTGCTGGACGATGAGCGCGTGATCCATGAGACCACGCCGATCCAGCCGGTGGCCGAGCATGGTTATCGCGACACCCTGGTGGTGACGCTCAGGCGCGGCGGCTTTCAAGATCCCTGATGGATCCCTGATGCGTGGCAGGCATCACGCCATGCCAGATGCGCTGAGCCGGCCATGGCACAAGGCGCGGCGCAGGCCGTAAACTGCGTACCTCGGGCCACAAGCCCGCACGCAGGCACCCGCCAAGCCGGGTGCTTTTTTTCGGCATCACAAGTGCAAACGCCATGAACGCTCCTTTCGACCGCTCGTCCGATCTCGCCCGCGCCCTCAGCGAGGCAGCCCCCTCCTCCCTTCCCAGCTCGCTGTTCGGCCTGCCCGATCAAGCCCCGCACGAACGCGTGCTGCTGGCCGCCGATGAGCAGACCGGTCTGAAGGCCATCCTGGCCGTGCACAGCACCGCCCGCGGCCCCGCCTTCGGCGGCTGCCGCTTCTGGAGCTATGACAACGAACTCGCCGCGCTGAACGACGCGCTGCGCCTCTCGCAAGGCATGAGCCTGAAGAACGCCCTGGCCGACCTGCCCTTCGGCGGCGGCAAGGCCGTGATCATCAAGCCGGCCGGCCAGTTCGACCGCGCCGCCCTGTTCGCCGCCTTCGGCCGTGCCGTGCAGTCGCTGGACGGCGCCTACATCACCGCCGAAGACGTCGGCACCACCACCGCCGACATGCTGGGCATGCAGGCGCACACGCAATACGTGAGCGGCATCCCGCGCGCCGGCGCCTTCGGTGGCGACCCCAGCCCCAAGACGGCCTGGGGCGTGTTCGTCTCGATCGAAGCCGGCGTGCGCCTGCATCTGCAGCGCGCCTCGCTGGATGGCGTGCGCGTGGCCCTGCAAGGCCTGGGCGCAGTGGGCTGGCATCTGGCCGAGTTCCTGCACAAGGCCGGCGCCAAGCTGGTGGTGGCCGATGTGGACGCCGCCAAGGTGGCGCGCGCACAGGAGCTGTTCGGTGCACAAGCCGTCAGCGTGCACGAGATCCTGGCCGCCGATGTCGACGTGCTGGCCCCCTGCGCCCTGGGCGCGGTGCTGAACCTGGGCAGCGTGCCGCAGATCCGCGCCAAGCTGATCGCCGGCGCCGCCAACAACCAGCTGGCCACCGCCGCCGATGGCGACGCGCTGCAGGCGCGCGGCATCCTCTACCTGCCCGACTATCTGGTGAATGCCGGCGGCATCATCAGCGTGGCACGCGAGTACCGCAACGAGGGCGAAGAGCAGGCCGTGATGGCCGAGGTCAGCAAGATCGCCGGCCGCGTGGAAGAGCTGCTGGGCCGCGTCAAGGCCAGCGGCAACACGCCCGCGCGCGAGTCCGACATCTGGGCACGCTCCAAGTTGGTGAAGCCCGCCTGACGGCCCACCCCCTACGCGCTTCGCGCGCCCCCTCAAGGGGGCGAGCCCGCAGGACCGGCGAAGCCGGATCCTCGGGCTCCGCTGGGTTGCTTACTCGCCGAGATACGCGGCGCGCACCTTGGGGTCGTTGAGCAGGTCCTTGCCGTTGCCGGTCATGGTGACAATGCCGCTCTCCATCACATAGCCGCGGTTCGCGGCCGCCAGCGCCCGGCTGGCGTTCTGCTCCACCAGCAGGATGGTCACGCCCTGGCCGTGGATGTCGTTCACCACCTCGAAGATCTTGTCCACCATGATGGGCGAGAGGCCCATCGAGGGCTCGTCCATCAGCAGCACCTTGGGGCGCGCCATCAGTGCGCGGCCCATCGCCAGCATCTGCTGCTCGCCGCCCGACATGGTGCCGGCCAGCTGGTTGCGACGCTCCTTCAGGCGCGGGAAGATGCCGAACACCTTGTCGATATCGGCCAGGATCTCGGCCTTGTCGCTGCGGATGTAGGCACCCATCTGCAGGTTCTCGGTGATGGTCATGCGGGTGAAGGTGCCGCGCCCTTCCGGCACCATCACCAGGCCCTGCTTGACCAGGTCCCAGGCGCCCTGGCCCTTGATGCTCTGGCCCATGAACTGGATCTCGCCCTCGGCCACCGGCTGCAGGCCGGTGATGGCCTTGAGGGTGGTGGTCTTGCCGGCGCCATTGGCGCCGATCAGACTCACCAGCTCGCCCTGCTTGACTTCGAAGCTGACGCCCTTGACGGCCTGGATGCCGCCGTAGGCGACCTTCAGCCCCGTGACCTTGAGGAGGGTGTTGTCGTTTGCCATTTGCCTTGTCCGTCCTGCCTCAGTGGGCCTTGTGACCGGCGCCCAGATAGGCCTCGATCACCTTCTCGTTGCGCTGCACATCGGCCGGCGTGCCTTCGGCAATCTGCTTGCCATAGTCCAGCACCGTGACACGGTCGCACAGCCCCATCACCAGCTTGACGTCATGCTCGATCAAGAGGATGGTGCGGCCGTCGTTGCGGATGCGGTCGATCAGCTCGCGCAGCACCACCTTCTCGGTGGCGTTCATGCCGGCGGCCGGTTCGTCCAGCGCGATCAGCTTGGGGTCGGTGGCCAGCGCGCGCGCGATCTCCAGGCGGCGCTGGTCGCCATAGCTCAGGGTGCGCGCCTTGAACTCCGCGTACTTGCCGATGCCCACGTAGTCGAGCAGCTCCTGCGCACGCTTGGCGATCGCGGCCTCCTCGGCCTTGAAGCCGGGGGTGCGGAACACCGCGCCGATGAGGCCCGAGCCGGTGCGCACATGGCGGCCCACCATCACGTTCTCCAGCGCCGTCATCTCGGCGAACAGGCGGATGTTCTGGAAGGTGCGCGCAATGCCGGTCTTGGCAACCTGGTGCACCGCCGTCGGCGCATAGGGCGCGCCGCCCAACTCGAAGGTGCCCGCGTCGGGCGTGTAGAGGCCGGTGATGACGTTGAAGAAGGTGGTCTTGCCGGCGCCGTTGGGGCCGATCAGGCCATAGACCTGGCCCTTGTTGATCTGGATGCCCACGTCCGAGAGGGCTTGCAGGCCACCGAAGCGCTTGGAGACGCCGGCGACCTTGAGAACGGATTCTTCGCTCATATGGGTGCTCCCTCTGCTTATTTCTGGGCCGGCTGCGGTGCGGCCTTGCCATGTTCGGGCGAAGGCCAGAGGCCGCGCGGGCGCGAGAGCATGATGCCGATCATCGCCAGCGCCACCAGCAGCTGACGCAGGATGGCGGCGTCCAGACGGCCGCCGGTCATCTCCTGCAGCGGGCCGGCCACATAGCGCAGCACCTCGGGCAGCGCCGACAGCAAGAGCGCACCCAGGATCACGCCCGGGATATGGCCGATGCCGCCCAGCACCACCATGGCCACGATCATCACCGACTCCTGCAGACTGAAGGACTCGGGCGACACGAAGCCCTGGAAGGACGCGAACATCGAACCCGCCACGCCGCCGAAGGTGGCGCCCATGCCGAAGGCGAGCAGCTTCAGGTTGCGGGTGTTGATGCCCATCGCCTTGGCGGCGATCTCGTCCTCGCGGATCGCCATCCAGGCGCGGCCGATGCGCGAGTTCTCGAGGCGGTAGCAGATGATCACGGTGCCGATCACCAGCGCCAGGAACAGGTAGTAGTACAGCGTCACCGATGGCAGGGCATAGCCGAACACCTCCAGGCCCTTGCCCAGATCGATGCCGAAGAAGCGCACCGCATCGATCTGGCCGATGCCACGCGGGCCGTTGGTGATGTTGGCCGGGTACTCCATATTGTTGAGAAAGACGCGCGCGATCTCGCCGAAGCCCAGGGTCACGATGGCCAGATAGTCGCCGCGCAGCTTCAGCGTAGGGGCGCCCAGCAGCACGCCGAAGAAGGCGGCAAGACCTGCCCCCAGCGGAATGATGAGCCACAGCGGCGAATGCAGGCCGTCGGGGAACATGGCGCGGAAGGACTCGAAGTTCTCGCTCAGGTGCGGGCTGGCGAACAGCGCGTACATATAGGCGCCGAGCGCGTAGAAGGCCACATAGCCCAGGTCCAGCAGGCCCGCGTAGCCCACCACGATGTTCAGGCCCAGGGCCAGCATCACGTAGAGCAGGGCCAGGTCGATGATGCGCACCGGGCCGTTGCCCAGCTGCTGGGCCAGCAGGGGCACGATCAGCAGCGCCACCGCCGAGATCAGGAAAACGAAGAGCTTGTTCTTTTGCATCGCGGTCTCCATATTCCTTGGCTCAGGCACGATCGGCCACGCGCTCGCCCAGCAGGCCCGAGGGGCGCAGGGTCAGCACCAGGATCAGCGCCACGAAGGCGAAGATGTCGGCGTAATGGCTGCCCAGGATGCCGCCGGTGAGATCACCCAGGTAGCCGGCACCGATGGCCTCGATCAGGCCCAGCACCACCCCGCCCAGCATCGCGCCGGCGAGGTTGCCGATGCCACCCAGCACCGCGGCGGTGAAGGCCTTCAGGCCGGGCATGAAGCCCATCGAGTGCTGCACGGTGCCGTAGTTGGCCGCCCACATCAGGCCGGCCACGGCGGCCAGCGCCGCACCGATCACGAAGGTGGCCGAGATCACGAAGTCGGGCTTCACGCCCATCAGGCCGGCCACGCGCGGGTTCTCGGCGGTGGCGCGCATCGCGCGGCCCAGCTTGGTGTGGTTCACCAGGAACAGCAGGCCGCCCAGGATCACCACCGTGGTCACCAGGATCAGCACCTGGGTCACGGTGATCACCGGCCCGCCGAGGTCGAAGGGCGTGGTCGGCAGCAGCAGCGGGAAGGGTTTGGGATTGGGCTTCCAGACGATCATCGCCAGGGTCTGCAAGAGCAACGACATGCCCATCGCGGTGATCAGCGGCGCCAGGCGCGGTGCATTGCGCAGCGGCCGGTAGGCGATCTTCTCGACCAGGAAGTTCAGGAGCGTGCAGACCACGATGGCGCAGGCCAGCGCGATGGCCATCAGGGCCCAGCCGGGCAGGCCGGAGTCCGCCAGCGCGGTGACCACGGTCCAGCTCACCAGCGCCCCCACCATCAGGATCTCGCCATGGGCGAAGTTGATGAGGTTGATGATGCCGTACACCATCGTGTAGCCCAGGGCCACCAGCGCATACATGCTACCGAGCACCAGCCCGTTGATGATCTGCTGGATCAAGGTTTCCATACACACTCTCCGGTTCGGCTCGCTCGCCGGTCAGGGCGAGGCCGTTTTCATTTGGCAGTTCGACGGCACAGAAAAAAGCCCGCCTAAGGGTCGGCGGGCCGGGTGCCATCTGGTCCTGCAGGCTGAGGGGATTCTAGGAGTGCGGGATTCCGCACTCCCGTCGGTGCTTACCCGCAACATGGCGCGGGGCCGGCGTGCTAGCTTTCCTGTTCCCGAGCCTCGGCGTTGAGCCGCCGCAGCTCGCTCAGGCGCTCGCCGATGCGGATTTCCAGGCCGCGCGGCACCGGCTCGTAGAAGCGCTCGCCCTCCAGCCCATCGGGCAGGTATTGCTCGCCCGGCACGAAGCCGCCCGGATGGTCATGCGCGTAGCGATAGGCCTGGCCATAGCCCAGGCCCTTCATCAGCTTGGTGGGCGCGTTGCGCAAGTGCATGGGCACGGGGCGGCTCTGATCGCCCTTCACCAGCGCGCGCACGGCGTTGTAGGCGCTGTAGGCCGCGTTCGACTTGGGCGCCATGGCCAGATAGATCACCGCCTGCGCCAGGGTCAGCTCACCCTCGGGCGAGCCCAGGCGCTCGTAGGTCTCGGCGGCGTCCAGGCACAGGCGCAACGCGCGCGGGTCGGCCAGGCCGATATCCTCGCTGGCCATGCGTATCAGGCGCCGGCTGATGTAGCGCGCATCCACGCCGCCGTCCAGCATGCGCACCAGCCAGTAGAGCGCCGCATCCGGGTCGGAGCCGCGCACCGATTTGTGCAGCGCCGAGATGACGTCGTAGAACTGTTCGCCGCCCTTGTCGTAGCGGCGCAATTGCTCGCCCAGGGCGCGCTCCAGCGCCGCCTCGTCGATCTCGCTGGCGCCCTTGGGCGCCAGGCTGGCCGCCGCCTCCACCGCGTTCAGCAGGCGGCGCGCGTCGCCATCGGCATAGGCCGCCAGGCGCTCGGCCGCGGCCTTGCTGAAGGGCGGGCAGGCCAGCGCCTGCTGGCCGCGCTGCACTAGGTCCAGCAGCTCGCCCTGGTCCAGCGCCTTCAGCACATGCACGGTGGCGCGCGAGAGCAGCGCCGAGTTGACCTCGAAGCTGGGGTTCTCGGTGGTGGCGCCGATGAAGGTGAAAAGGCCCGCCTCTACATGCGGCAGGAAGGCATCCTGCTGCGATTTGTTGAAGCGGTGCACCTCGTCCACGAACACCACGGTGCGCCGCCCCTGTGCTGCGACCGCCTGTGCGCGCTCCACCGCCTCGCGGATCTCCTTGACCCCGCCCAGCACCGCCGAGATGGTGATGAACTGGGCATCGAAGGCCTGCGTCATCAGCCGTGCCAGGGTGGTCTTGCCCACCCCTGGCGGGCCCCACAGAATCATCGAATGCAGGCGGCCGGCCTCGAAGGCCACGCGCAGCGGCATGCCGGGGCCCAGCAGATGCTGCTGGCCGATCACCTCGTTCAGGCTGCGCGGACGCAGGCGCTCGGCCAGGGGCTGTGACGGCAGGGCCGCGTCGGCGGGCGCCGATGCCGGCACCAGCTCGGGGAACAACTCTGAACTGTTAGTCATTGCTCCACGAGATCGGCACCGGCCGGCAGCACGAAGCGAAAGCGCTCCGCCGCCAGCTTGACGTTCAGCTGCAGCTCGCTGAACTCCAGCTGCGAGCGCTGACCGAAGCCGTCCACCAGCTCCAGCGCCGCCAGCTCCTTGCCGCGGAAGCCCAGCTTGAGCTCCTGGATGCTGCCATCGCTCTGGCGCGGCAAGGCCTGCACCCATTCCAGGCCGCGCTCGTTGGGCAGCAGCTTGAATTCGAAATCGCGGCCGATCTGTCCGCCCGCCAGCAGCGCGGCGGGCGTGGCGCCCAGGGCCTGGCTCATGCGGCGCGAGCTGGCCTGGTTGAGGTCGGGGTCGAACAGCCAGACCTTCTGCCCATCGCCCACGATCAGTTGCTCGAAGGGCTTCAGGTAGGCGAAGCGGAACTGGTTGGGGCGCTGGAACTCGAAGGTCCCCGAGGAGCTCTTCTTGCGCTTGCCATCCGGCGAGAGCACGGTCTGGGTGAAGACGGCGCGGCCGCTCTTGGCCGCGCTGGCGAATTCGTTCAGCGCGGCGATCGCATCGGCACGGGCGGCCAGGCTGGCCAGCAGCAGTGCCGCGCCCAGCAGTATCTTGGTGAATCTCATTCGTCTCGCTTGGGGATGATCAGGTCGCGGTTGCCATTGGTGGCCATGCTGGAGACCAGGCCGGATTTCTCCATCTGCTCCAGCAGGCGCGCGGCGCGGTTGTAGCCGATGCGCAGATGGCGCTGCACCAGCGAGATCGAGGCACGGCGGTGCTGCAGCACCACGGCCACCGCCTGGTCGTACATCGGGTCGGCTTCGCCGTTGGCCTCACCGGGCGCGGGCGGCTCACCGCCCTCGCCTTCCAGCACGCCGCCTTCCAGAATGCCCTCGATGTAGTTGGGCTCGCCGCCCTGCTCCTTCAGATAGGTCACCACGCGGTGCACCTCGTCGTCGCTGACAAAGGCGCCGTGCACGCGGATCGGCAGGCCGGTGCCCGAGGGCATATAGAGCATGTCGCCCATGCCCAGCAAGGCCTCGGCGCCCATCTGGTCGAGGATGGTGCGGCTGTCGATCTTCGAGCTGACCTGGAAGGACAGGCGGGTCGGAATATTGGCCTTGATCAGGCCGGTGATCACGTCCACCGAGGGCCGCTGGGTGGCCAGGATCAGGTGGATGCCGGCGGCACGCGCCTTCTGCGCCAGGCGCGCGATCAGCTCCTCGATCTTCTTGCCCACCACCATCATCAGGTCGGCGAGCTCGTCGATCACCACCACGATGTGGGGCAGGCGCTCCAGCGGTTCGGGCTCCTCGGGCGTGAGGCTGAAGGGGTTGCCGATCTTCTCGCCGCGCTCGGTGGCCTCGTCGATCTTCTTGTTGTAGCCGGCCAGATTGCGCACGCCCATCTTGGACATCAGCTTGTAGCGGCGCTCCATCTCGCCCACGCACCAGTTGAGCGCGTTGGCGGCCTGCTTCATGTCGGTGACCACCGGGGCCAGCAGATGCGGGATGCCCTCGTAGACGCTCATTTCCAGCATCTTGGGGTCGATCATGATGAGGCGAACGTCGCGCGCCTCGGCCTTGTAGAGCAGCGAGAGGATCATCGCGTTGATGCCCACCGACTTGCCCGAACCGGTGGTACCGGCCACCAGGCAATGCGGCATCTTGGCCAGATCCGCCACCACCGGCGCGCCGATGATGTCCTTGCCCAGCGCCATGGTCAGCATCGAGGCCGCGTCGGCATAGATCTGCGAGCCCAGGATCTCCGACAAGCGGATGGTCTGGCGGCGCGCATTCGGCAGCTCCAGCGCCATGAAGTTCTTGCCCGGGATGGTCTCGACCACGCGGATGCTCACCAGGCTCAGCGAGCGCGCCAGGTCCTTGGCGAGGTTGACGATCTGCGAGCCCTTCACGCCGGTGGCCGGCTCGATCTCGTAGCGCGTGATCACCGGGCCGGGCGAGGCCGCCACCACGCGCACCTCGACGCCGAAGTCGCGCAGCTTCTTCTCGATCATGCGGCTGGTCATTTCCAGCGACTCGGGCGTGACCGACTCCACCCGCGTGGGCGGCGCATCCAGCAGGTCCACCTGCGGCAGCTTGGTATCGGTGACGTCGGTGAACAGGGTCTGCTGGCGCTCCTTGGCCACGCGCGTGGACTTGGGCACCTCGACCACCGGCGCCTCGATGACGATGGGCTGGTGCTCCTCGACCACCTGGCGCTCCACCTCCACCACCTGCTCGCGCTCGCGCTTGGCCGCCTTGCCGACGCGCTGGTCTTCCTTGATCTCGCGCTTGGCCACCTGGCGGTTGCGCAACTCATCGACGCGGGTGCCGATCAGCTCGGCCAGGCGCAGCCAGGAGAACTCCAGTGCCAGCGAGATACCGGTCAGCAGCGCGGCGATCGCCAGCACGCCCGAACCGGCGAAGCCCAGGGCCTTCATGCTCAGTGGGCCCAGGGTGTAGCCCAGCACGCCCCCGGCATGACCCGGCAGCCGGGCCTCCCAGCCATAGAGACGGCTCCATTCGAGCGTGCAGCTGGCGGCTATCAGGAGCAGCAGGCCCAGCCACCAGAGACCGCGCGAACGCAGGCGTTGCTCGGGCGGCAGCACCTGGGGTGCCTCGACCCGCAGCAAGCCCGCCAGGCTGCCGAGCCAGGCGCGCAGCGCCACCAGCACGAACCACCAGCAGGAATAGCCGAAACCGAACAGCAGCAGATCGGACACCCAGGCACCCAGGGCGCCGACGCGGTTGGCATAGAGCGCGTGGTTGCCGGCGATGCTGAAGGCCGAGTCGGCGCGGTCATGCGTCAGCAGCGCGAGCACGACCAGGCACCAAAGCAGGCCACCCGCGACCAGCCACAGGGGCGTGCGCAAGGGGCTGGCCACGGGCGCCGCCGGCTTGGCCGCCTTCTTGGGCTGGCGCTTGTAGACTTTTTCGCTGGGCGGGCTGCCTTCGCCGCCCAGCATGGAATCCAGGGGAAAACTCATGGCCCGATTGTGGCTCAGCTTGCCGGGGCCTCAGCCGAGGGGCCGCGCGCCTCAGTCGTGCAGGCGCTCCTTGATGACCACCGAGCCGTTCTCCAGCGTCTCGATGACACCGCGGTCCTCCAGGTCCTTCATGACGCGGCTGACCATCTCGCGCGAGGCGCCCACCACCTTGGCCATGTCCTGGCGCGAGACCTTGCCGCGGATGATCTTGATGCCCTTCTCTTCCTCGGACATGTCCAGCAGGGTGCGCGCCACGCGGCCATAGACATCCAGCAGTGCCAGCGATTCGATCTGGCGGTCGGCATTGCGCAGGCGCGCCACCAGGCCGCGCAGGATGGCGTAGGAGAGGCTGCTGCTATCGGGCAGGCAGCGCGAGAACTCCATGCGGCCCAGCACCAGCATGTCGGTCTGCACCTCGGCGCGCACGGTGGCCGAATGCGGCTCGCCGTCGATCAGGCTCATCTCGCCCACATAGTCGCCGGGCTGCAGCACCGCGAGGATGACCTCGCGGCCGCGCGTGTCGGCGGTCAGCACGCGGGCGCGCCCGTTCAGCAGGATGAACAGGGCGTTCGACTTGGTGCCCTGCTCGACGATCATCTCGCCGCGCTTGAAGCGACGCTTCACCACACTGTCCGCAATGGACTGCGCCTGATCGGTCGTCAGCAGGGAGAACAAGGGGACCCTGCGGATCAGGTCCAGATTGGACAGCATTGCCATGAACTACCTCCTGAGACTGTGGTCTGTTGATGTGCCGTAAGCGCAAGCCCGCGGCCTCTTGCCTAGAATGCCGGCATTGTGCCAACTTGTTCACGGTTCTCTATAGGGTGTAGGCCGTAGATAGCCGATGCTGCTGGCTTGTGTACCGCCCGTGCAACCCCAACTCCTGCCCATGACCCAAACCAACCAACATGTACAGCTGCTGATCCTGGGCTCCGGCCCGGCCGGCTACACCGCCGCCATCTATGCCGCGCGCGCCAACCTCAAGCCCACGCTGGTGACCGGCATGGCCCAGGGCGGCCAGCTGATGACCACCACCGAGGTGGACAACTGGCCCGCCGACGTGATGGGCGTGCAGGGCCCCGAGCTGATGCAGCGCTTCCAGCAGCATGCCGAGCGCTTCCAGACCCAGATGCTGTTCGACCACATCAACGAGGTGGATCTCTCGCAGCGCCCCTTCAAGCTCAAGGGCGACAGCGGCAGCTACAGCTGCGACGCGCTCATCATCGCCACCGGTGCCTCCGCCAAGTACCTGGGCCTGCCCTCGGAAGAGGCCTTCATGGGCCGCGGCGTGAGCGGCTGCGCCACCTGCGATGGCTTCTTCTATCGCGAGCAGGAGGTCTGCGTGGTCGGTGGCGGCAATACCGCCGTCGAGGAAGCGCTCTACCTCTCCAACATCGCCAGCAAGGTGCACCTGATCCATCGCCGCGACAAGTTCCGCGCCGAACCCATCCTGGTGGACAAGCTGATGGAAAAAGTGGCCGCCGGCAAGATCGAGCTGCATGTGTTCCAGAACCTCGACGAGGTGCTGGGCGACCAGAGCGGTGTGACCGGTGTGCGCCTGAAGGGCAATGACGGCAGCACCAAGGAGCTGAAGCTGCAAGGCTGCTTCATCGCCATCGGCCACCAGCCCAACACCGACATCTTCAAGGGCCAGCTGGAGATGAAGGACGGCTACATCATCACCAAGGGCGGCTTGAACGGTTTTGCCACCATGACCAGCGTGCCCGGCGTGTTCGCGGCCGGCGATGTGCAGGACCATGTCTACCGCCAGGCCATCACCAGTGCCGGCACCGGCTGTATGGCGGCGCTGGACGCGCAGCGCTTCCTGGAGCAGGCACAGGGCTGATGCAGGCGCGGCGCCTGGTGCAGGCGCCAAAATCAGGCTATACTCGCCGGCTTGCTTGCTGGATGGACCGCGCTCGACGGCCTTGGACGACTTCCAAGGCAACAGGGTTTAGCTTGCATAAAGCGGTCATGTGGTCGCGCCGGGGTTTGCAAGGCAATCCCGGGCGGCTGGTCAACAGTTCAAACCGGAGTAGCGTCATGGCACGCGTCTGTCAAGTTACGGGTAAGCGCCCGATGGTGGGAAACAATGTTTCTCACGCCAACAACAAAACCAAGCGTCGGTTCCTGCCGAATCTGCAGTACCGCCGTTTCTGGCTCGAAACCGAAAACCGCTGGGTGCGTCTGCGCGTGTCCAATGCTGCTCTGCGCCTGATCGACAAGGTCGGCATCGAGCAAGTCGTTGCCGATCTGCGCGCCAAGGGCGAGCTCTGATCAACCGCTGAACATCAAGGAGTCTCATCATGGCAAGCAAAGGCGGACGCGAGAAGATCAAGCTGGAATCCACCGCGGGTACCGGTCACTTCTACACCACGAACAAGAACAAGAAGACGACGCCCGAAAAGCTCGAATTCATGAAGTTCGACCCCAAGGCACGCAAGCATGTCCTGTACAAGGAAATCAAGCTGAAGTAATTCAGCCGCTGAGCATGCAGCAGCCTTAAGAAAAACCCGCCCGCGCAAGCCGGCGGGTTTTTTCATGCCAGGAATACTCTCAATTCAGGGCTTCTTGGGCGGCACGAACTCGGCCTGGAACCAGTCGTCGAGCAGGCGTTTCTCGTAACGCATCGGGTCGGAATCCCAGTAACGCGAACCGCGCATCTGGTAGCCCAGATCGCGCAACTGCGCCTCGCCCTGGCGATCGGGCTGATTCGCCTCGCGGATCAGGTAGCGGAACTCGATGCGCGGTGAGGTCACGCTGCGCATCACGCGCAAGCGCTCCATGCGCCGCCCCACGGGCTCGATCTCGCCCGCCAGGTCCACATCCGTCACCTCAAACGTCAGCTGCTTGCCGGGTGCGAATTTCTCCGCCTGACGCTGCAGATGCTCGGCGATCTGCTGCAGATGCTGTTCGCGGTCGCGCCCGGATTCGCCGGCATCCGCGAAGTTTTCCGGATGGATGAATTTGACCTCGGCCGCCGCCAGCGCCGTAGAACCGGCAAATCCCAGCGCGAGCAGCCAGCAGAGATTTCGCAATGTATGGGACTTCATGACAGGCCCTCCATGCATCATCAAGACGCATATCGAGAATACGCAAAAAGGGCGCCACCTGGGCGCCCTTTACGTCAAGCAACACTCGCGGCGCCTAGACGCGTACCGCGCGCAGCCCGATGGCAAACGCCCGCAACTCGGCGATACCGCTTTCCTCGGCCTTGCGGCACCAGGCCTGCAAGTCGCTCACTAGTTGCTCGGCCGACACATTGGTGCGCGTCCACAACTGGCGCAGCTCCTCGCGCATCAGCATCAGCTTGTCCAGCGCCGGGCTGGCGGCGCGGGCGCCGGCAATCTGGGCCAGATAGGCGCTCGGGATGCGGTCGGCATCGCGATGCAGCCAGCGCTTGGCGAGCTTCAGTTCGGCCCAGCGGGCGCTGTGCTGCTCACCCTGCGCCTTCAGGCGCGCCAGCTCCACAGCGCAGGCCGCCTTGAGCTCGCGCCCGTACTTGGCCATCACCTCGTAGCGATTCGCGATGATGGCTTCCAGCGTGTCCTTGTCAGCTACCGGCTTGACCTCGCCCATGCGCATCTGCGGGGCGGTCTTGCGCACCTTGGCCCAGCCCAGCATCTCGAAGGCGCGGATATAGCCCCAGCCGATGTCGAACTCGAAGGGCTTGACCGAGAACTTGGCCGAGGTCGGGTAGGTGTGGTGGTTGTTGTGCAACTCCTCGCCACCGATCAGGATGCCCCAGGGCGACACATTGGTCGACGCATCCTGCGCCTCGAAGTTGCGATAGCCCCAGTAGTGGCCGATGCCGTTGATCACACCGGTGGCCCACACCGGGATCCAGGCCATCTGGATCGCCCAGATGGTGGCGCCGATGGCACCGAACAGGGCCAGGTTGATGACCAGCATGAGGCCCACGCCCTGCCAGGAATAACGCGTGTAGAGATTGCGTTCGATCCAGTCGTCCGGCGTACCGAGGCCAAACTTGGCAATGGTTTCCTTGTTCTGGGCTTCGGCGCGATAGAGTTCCACGCCGGTCAGCAGCAGGGCCTTGAGGCCGCGCGTCTGCGGGCTGTGCGGGTCTTCCTCGGTCTCGCACTTGGCGTGGTGCTTGCGGTGCACGGCCACGAATTCCTTGGTCACCATGCCGGTGGTGAGCCACAACCAGAAGCGGAAGAAATGCGCAGGGATGGGGCCCAGATCCAGGGCACGGTGCGCTTGCGCCCGGTGCAGGAAGATCGTCACGCCCAGGATGGTGAAATGCGTCACCACCAGGGTGTACGCGACGATCTGCCAGAAGCTGGCGCCGGTCAGGCCGTCGGACAGCCACTGCACCAGCGCGTCGCGCACGCTCATCAATTCAATCATTCAGACCTTGCCTTGCCCACCAACGAGCGTCATGGTTGTTATCTCTGCCAAGCCCTGATTGTAGGCGAGCGGCTCTAAACGGCCGCTCGCGCCAGCGGCGCAAAGCGTGCTTGCTTCTTCTGCTTACTTCTTCTGCCAGACGGCCGCGAAGAAGCCATCGCTGCCATGGCGGTGCGGCCACAGCCGCACAAAGCCCTGCTCGCACAGGCTGGCGGCATTGGCCACATGGGCGCGCTCCAGGCAGTCCTGCGCGGCCAGCGGCTCGAACTCCGGATGCGCGGCGCTGAAGGCCTGCGCGATCTCCTCGTTCTCGGCGCTCAGCAGGCTGCAGGTCGCGTACACCAAGCGGCCGCCCGACTTCAGCAGGCGCGCCGCGCTTTCCAGGATCGCGGCCTGCTTGACCTGCAACTCCTTCACAGCTTGCGGCGACTGGCGCCATTTCAAGTCCGGGTTGCGGCGCAGGGTGCCCAGGCCCGAGCAGGGCGCATCGACCAGCACGCGGTCGATCTTGCCCGTGAGGCGCTTGACGCGGTCGTCGCGCTCATACGCGATCTGGGCCGGGTAGACGTTGGACAGGCCGCTGCGCGCCAGCCGCGGCTTGAGCGCATCCAACCGATGGCCGGACACATCGAAGGCGTAGAGCCGGCCGGTGTTGCGCATCGCCGCGCCCAGGGCCAGGGTCTTGCCGCCGGCGCCGGCGCAGAAGTCCACCACCATCTCGCTGCGCTTGGGGTCCAGCAGCAGCGCCAGCAGCTGACTGCCCTCGTCCTGCACCTCCACCGTGCCGTTGGTGAAGACCTCCAGCTTGTTGAGCGCCGGCTTGCCCTGCACGCGCAGACCCCAGGGCGAGAAAGGCGTGGCCTCGGCCTCAATCCCGGCGGCCTTGAGCGCCGCCTGCGCCTCTTCGCGCTTGGCCTTGAGCAGGTTGACGCGCAGGTCCAGCGGTGCGGCCTCGTTCATGGCCGCGGCCAGGGCCCAGAATTCCGTTTCGTCGCCGTCCTTGGCCAGGCGCGCCAGCAGCGGCTCGGCCAGCCAGTCGGGCAGGTTGTGGCGCAGCTTGGGCGCCAGATTGGCATGGTCAATGGTCTTGAGCTGGTCCAGCCATTGACGTTCTTGCGGGCTCAGCGCGCTGTGCAGAAAGGCCTCGCTGCCGGCCCAGCCCAGTATCACCAGGCGGCGTTCCATCGGGCCGGCGCCCGATTGCGCCAGATGCTGCAGCAGCAGGCGTTTGCGCAGCACCGTGTAGACGGTCTCGGCCAGGGTGCCGCGCTCGCGCTGGCCCAGGCCCTTGTTTTTGCGGAAATAGGCGGAAACCACGCCATCGGCGGGCGAGTCGAACTTGAGCACGGCGCGCAGCAGCTCGCAGCTCATATCTAGAAGGGCATTAGGATGCATGCGCCAATTATCCATTGCCGTCCCTTGCATCCCTTGCCGCGCCATCAAATGAGTAGCACCGAACTCGCCCCCCTGCCCGCCACACCCACCGGCCGCTATCGCCACTACAAGGGCGGCGAATACGAGGTGATTGGGGTCGGCCGGCACAGCGAGACGCTGGAGCCCATGGTCATTTACCGTCCGCTCTACGGCGATGTCGGCCTGTGGCTGCGCCCGCATGCGATGTTCTTTGGCAGCCTGCTGCATGAGGGACGCGAGGTGCTGCGTTTCAGCCCCTGCGAGGCGGCATGAGCCTGCTGCGCGCGCGCCCGCGCCTGCTGGTGGGCTGCGCCATCGGCCTGCTGCTGGCCCTGCTGTGGCCCATCGCCCTACCCTGGCTGACGCGCCTGCTGCTGGGCTGGAATACCGGCGTCTGGACCTATCTGACCCTGGTGCTGTGGATGATGAGCCGCTCCGATGCCGCGCATCTGCAGCAGCGCGCCCGCCTGCTGGGCGACGGCATGGCGGTGGTGCTACTGCTGGCGATGGTGGGCGCCTTCGCCAGCCTGGCGGCCATCACGCTGGAAATGGCCCAGGTCCGGCATGGCGTGAACGCGGTGCAGGGCTGGCCCTATCTGCTGCTGGCCATCGCCACGGTGGCGGGCTCCTGGCTGCTGCTGCCGGTGGAGTTCTCGCTCGCCTACGCCAGCCTCTATCACCGCGAGGCCGGCGGCGCCAACGGGCTGGAATTCCCCGGCCTCAAGGGCCATCCGGACTACCTGGATTTCTTCTACTTCGCGGTGACGCTGGCGGCCACCTCGCAGACCTCGGACGTGGCGGTGAGCACGCGCCCGATGCGCCGCCTGGTGCTGGTGCAGGCGGTGCTGTCCTTTGTCTTCAACACCGGCGTGCTGGCCCTGACCATCAACATCCTGGCCGGGCTGATCAGTTGAACCTCAGCTGAAGGACTGCGACTCGCCGGCCAGCTGCTGCACGCGCGCACCCTCGATGCGCAGCTGATCCTGCACGAACCAGCGCACCGCGCGCGGGTACATCCGGTGCTCCAGCCCGAGCACGCGCGCCGACAGCGCCGCCTCGTCGTCGCCCGCCAGGATGGGCGCCACCGCCTGCGCCACGATCGGGCCATGGTCCAGCTCGGCGGTGACGAAGTGCACCGTCGCGCCGGCAAAGCGGCAACCCGCCTCCAGCGCGCGCTGGTGGGTGTGCAGGCCGGTGAAGGCCGGCAGCAGCGAGGGATGGATATTGAGCATGCGGCCCTCGTAATGCCGCGTGAACTCGGGCGTGAGGATGCGCATGAAACCGGCCAGCACCAGCAGATCGGGCGTGTAGCCATCGATCACGCGCGCCAGTTCGGCATCGAAGCTGGCGCGGTCGGGGAAGGCCTTGTGATCCACCACCGCGGTGGCAATCCCATGGCTGGCGGCAAAGGCCAGCCCGGCCGCACCCGGGCGGTTGCTGATCACCGCGGCGATGCGCGCCGGCCAGCCCTCGGCCGCGCAGGCCTTGACGATGGCCTCCATATTCGAGCCACGGCCGGAGATCAGGATCACGATGCTTTTCATGGGGCGGCAGTGTAGCTCCCTACAATCCACGCTCCTATGAGCGAACAAGCCACCCACATCCCCGCCGCGCCGCGCCAGCGTGTGCTTTCCGGCATGCGCCCCACCGGTGCCCTGCACCTGGGCCATTACCACGGCGCGCTGAAGAACTGGGTGCGCCTGCAGTCCGACTACGACTGCTTCTTCTTCGTGGCCGACTGGCATGCGCTCACCACCCACTACCAGAGCAAGGAAGTGGTGGAGCGGAATGTCTACGACATGGTGGTGGACTGGCTGGCCGCCGGCCTGGACCCCGAGCAGGCCACCCTCTTCATCCAGAGCCGCATGCCCGAGCATGCCGAGCTCTTCACCCTGCTGGCCATGAGCACCCCCTCCAGCTGGCTGGAGCGCATGCCCAGCTACAAGGACCAGGTGGAAAAGAATCGCGAACTCGCCACCTACGGCTTCCTCGGCTACCCGCTGCTGCAGGCCGCCGACATCCTGATCTACAAGGCCGCCCTGGTGCCGGTGGGCGAGGACCAGGCCGCCCATGTGGAGGTGACGCGCGAGGTGGCGCGCCGCTTCAACAACATCTACTGCGCCGAGGCCCCGATCCTGCCCGAGCCCCAGGCCCTGCTGACCGAGACCTCGCGCCTGGGCGGCTTGGACGGCCGCAAGATGAGCAAGAGCTATGGCAACACCATCGCGATGCGCGACGCGCCGGCGCTGGTGGAAGAGAAAATCCGCACCATGCCCACCGACCCGCAGCGCGTGCGTCGCGGCGACCCCGGCGACCCGGCGCGCTGCCCGGTGTGGGAGTTCCACCAGCTCTACTCCGATGCGGGCACACAGGCCTGGGCCGAGGCCGGCTGCAAGAGCGCCGGCATCGGCTGCCTGGATTGCAAGCAGCCGGTGATCGATGCCATCGTGAAGGAACAGGCGCCCTGGCGCGCACGCGCCGACGAGTTCCTCGCCAATCCCAAGCAGGTGCACTGGATCGTCGAGGTGGGCACCGAGCGCGCGCGCGCGGTGGCGCGCAAGACCCTGCGCGAGGTGCGCGCGGCGATGGGCCTGGCCTACTGAATGCAGACGCCCGCCATGGCCGCCATCCACATCACCGACATCGAGGCCGCCATCAACTGGTGGCGCGAGCGCGAGCCCTCCGACGGCCTGCGCGCCTGCGCCGCCGTGCGTGCGCTGGCCGAGGTCTATGGCCTGCTGGTCTACTACCGCGAGAGCGAGTGCGACGAAGACAGCATGCCCGCAGCCGCCAAACAGGCCTGGCTGGCCTGGTACGACAGCACCCCCGACGCGCCCTGCATCGCGATCTGCTCCACCAGCCAGGGCGACGCCATCTGCAAGGGCTGCGGCCGCAGCTTTGACGAGGTGCAGAACTGGCCGGTGATGACGCCGGCCGAGAAGCGCGTCACCTGGCGCCGCATCTCCATCGAGGCCACGGCCTGGCGCTTCAACCGCTATGCCGAGCGCGCGCGCGAGTTCGTCGGCATCGACCATCCGCAGCGCCAACCGGGAGCCGGCGCTTGAGCGCAGGTCATCTGGACAGCCTGCGGCGCCTGCTGCCGCTGGCCTGGCCGGTGTTCGTGGGCCAGCTGGCGGTGCTGGGCTACTCCACCGTCGACACCATACTGGTGGCACGCCACTCGGCCATCGACCTGGCCGCGCTGTCGGTGGGCTCGGCCGTCTTCATGACCATCTTCATCGGCCTGATGGGGGTGGTGCTGGCGGTCTCGCCGGTGGTGGGCCAGCTGTTCGGCGCCGGCCGGCTGCGCGAGGCCGGCGACGAACTGCACCAGGCCATCTGGCTGGCCCTGCTGCTCACCCTGGTGGGCGAGCTGGTGCTGCTGTTCCCCGGCCCCTTGCTGGCGATCGCCCAGGTCACGCCCGAGGTCGAGGCCAAGGTGCGCGGCTATCTGCTGGCCCTGAGCATCTCGCTGCCGGCCAATCTGATCTTCACCGCCTACCGCGGCTTCAATACAGCGGTGTCGCGGCCCAAGGCGGTGATGGTGCTGCAGGTGGGCGGCCTGGCGCTCAAGCTGCCGCTCAGTGCGTTGCTGGTGCACGGCTTCGGCGTGGCGGGCTGGCAGGTGCCCGCCCTGGGCGCGGTGGGTTGCGGCATCGCCACCGCCATCGTGATGTGGGGTCAGGTCTTGATCTCGCTGGCGATCCTGCGCCGCGACGGCTTCTACGCCCGCTTCGGCCTGCACGACGGCGGCCTGCACCGGCCGCGCCTGCAGGCGATGCGCCAGCTGCTCAAGCTGGGCCTGCCGATGGGCGGCGCCATCCTGATCGAGGTCACCGGCTTCACCTTCATGGCCATCTTCATCGCCCGCCTGGGCGCCACGCCGGTGGCCGGCCACCAGCTGGCGGTGAACATGATCGCGCTGATGTTCATGATGCCGATGGCGCTGGGCAATGCCGCCGGCACCCTGGTGGCGCAGCGCGTCGGCGCGCATGACGCGGCGGATGCGCGCCGCCTGGGCTGGCACAGCCTGGAGATCGCGCTGGCGCTGTCCTGCCTGCTGGGCGGCCTGGTGTTCTTCGCGCGCGAGCAGGTGTTAAACCTCTACACCCAGGATCCCGCCATCATCGCCGCCGCACTGCCCCTGCTGCTGTGGGTATGGCTGTTCCATATGGGCGATGCCGGCCAGACCGTGGCCGCCTTTGTGCTGCGCGCCCACCATGTGGCCAACGCGCCGATGGTGATCTACGCGGTGGCGGTGGCCGGCCTGGGCCTGGGCGGCGGCTATGCGCTGGCCTTCGGTCATGTACCTGGCGCGCCCCAGGCCTGGCGCGGCGCGCCCGGCTTCTGGGTGGCGGCCACCGCCGGCCTGGTCACCGCGGCCGCAGCGCTCGGCGCGCTGCTGGCCTATGTGCACCGCGTGGAAGCCAGAGAGCAGCTCAGGCCAGCGGCAGACTGAGCACAAACTCGCTGCCGCCGCCCGCGCGCGGCTCGCAGCGCACCTGGCCGCGATGGCGCTGGGCGATCTGCTTCACCAGGCTCAGACCCAGGCCCACGCCGCCGGCCTGCTCGGCATGGCCGGGCAGGCGGAAAAAGGGCTCGAAGATGCGTTCGCGCATGGCCTCGGGCACGCCGGGTCCGCGGTCGCAGACGCGCAACTCCAGCATGGCGCCGCGCCGGCCCAGCTTCAGCAGCACCTCGGGCCCGCCGTAGCGGCGCGCGTTCTCCAGCAGGTTGCGCAAGGCGCGGCGCAGCAGGCGTTCCTCGCCGCGCAGGGCCAGCTCGGCCGCGCCGTCCTCGGGTTCGAACTGGGCGCCGCTGCGCGCCGCTTCCTCGGCGGCCAGGGCCAGCAGATCCACGGCCTCCGGCAGCGGCTCCTGCTGGCCGGCCTCCAGCCGGCTCGCCAGCAGCACCTCTTCCACCAGCGCATCGAGCTCGCCGATATTGGTGTGGATCTCGGCCTGCAGCTTGGCGCGTTGCGCCGGGCCGGCCTCGTCCAGCATCGCGAAGGCCATCTTCAGCCGCGCCAGCGGCGAGCGCAGCTCGTGGCTGGCATTGGCCAGCAGGCTCTGGTGCGAGCGCAGCAGCGATTCGATGCGCTCGGCCGCGCGGTTGAAGCTCAGCGCCAGGGCGCTGACCTCGTCATTGCCCTGGTCGTCGACGCGATGGCTCAGCTGGCCCTCGCCGAACTGTTCCACGCCGCGCTTGAGCGCCTCCAGGCGGCGCGTGAGCCGCTTGACGACCGGAAAGGCCCCCGCCGCCACGCCCACGAACAGCAGCACCAGCAGGGCCGCCAGCATCTCGCCATTGGCGCGCGGGCCCAGCAGCGGCAGCGCCGCCCAGCCGGGTTCGTCGCGCCGCATCATCGGCCGCGGCGGTCGCTCGCCACCACCACCGCCTCCATCGCGCGCCATCGGGCCGCCCGGCGGAGGCCGCCAGCCGCGCATGAAGCTGATGCTGCGGCCATCGTCCAGCTTGATCTGCAGCGCGCGGCCGCCGGCGCCCTCCTCGCGGCGCTCGAACAGCTCGGTGGCGGCGATGCGATCGCCCCGGACATCGTCCAGCGCGATCGCCAGGCGCAGGCGCTCGCCCCATTCCTCCAGCACCGCGGCCTGCTGCGCGCGCGGCGCATCGGCCGCCGGCAGCACGCGCTGGATCAGCTGCGCCATCGCGGTCAGCCTGTCCTTGGCCGCCACCTCGAAGTTGCCGCGCTCCTGCTCGATCTGGTGATGGAACAGCCAGCCGGAGCCGAGCGCGAACGCCGCCAGCACCACCACCAGGGTCAGGTAGATGCGCCAGTACAGCGACCTCACTCGCCGCTGCCTTCCGCGTCCTGCTTGCGCGCGAACACATAGCCGGCGCCGCGCACCGTCAGCACCCGGCGCGGGGCCTTGGGGTCGTCCTCGATGACGGAGCGGATGCGCGAGATATGCACGTCGATGGAGCGATCGAAGGCCTCCAGCGGATGGCCCTTGAGCGAATCCATGATCTGGTCGCGCGAGAGCACCCGGCCGGGGCTCTGCGCCAGCACCACCAGCAGGTCGAACTGGTGGCTGGTGAGGTCGCAGACCTTGCCGTCCAGGCGCGCCAGACGTGCCGCCAGATCGATCTCCAGGCGGCCGAAGCGCAGCACCTCGTCGGTGGGCAGGTCGGGCTCCAAGCGGCGCAACATGGCCTTGATGCGGGCCTGCAACTCGCGCGGCTCGAAGGGCTTGGCGAGGTAATCGTCGGCGCCCAGCTCCAGGCCCAGGATGCGGTCCATGGGCTCGCCGCGCGCCGACAGCATCAGCACCGGCAGGCGCTTGAAGCGCTTGTCGCCGCGCAGCCCGCGGCAGAAGTCCAGGCCGTCGCCATCGGGCAGCATCAGGTCCAGCACGAGCAGATCGGGCAGGGCCGCGTCCAGCGCGGCACGCCCCTCGGCCAGCGAGCCGGCCGCCTCCACCTCGAAACCGGCATGGCGGAGATAGTCCCCCAGCATGCCGGTGAGGCGGGCGTCATCGTCGATCAACAGCAGTCTGGAACTCATGGTTCTCGCATGGGTGGCGCCGCGCGCCCTGGCCAACTCGCGTTGCTGGCGGGCGGCGCCGTCTGAGTGGGCGTAAGCCTGAAGCATAGTGCCCTCAGTTGCCGCGCGCCTTCATGCGCTCGGCCATGCGGGCCTGCTGCTTCTTCATGCGCTCGGCCAGCTTGGCGCGCTGCTCCGGCGTGAGCACGCGTGCCGCATCGATGAAGGCCTGGCTCATGCGCTTGCTGATGGTCTCATGCAGGGCCTGCTGCTGCTGGCGCAGCGCCTCGATGGAGACCGCGTCGATATTGGCGGCGGCGAACAGGGTCAGGCTTTGCGCGTGCAGGGCACGGGCGCTGTCATGCGTGGCCTTCAGGTCGGCGCGTGCCGCATCCATGATCTGCTTGATCTGGGCGCGCTGTGCATCGCTGGCGTCCACCGCGTCCAGCATGTGTTCGGCGTGGCCGCCCATCATGCCGGGGCCACCCATCATCATGCCGCCGCGCGGGCCATGGCCCTGGGCCTGGGCCATCGAGAGGCTGCCGGCCATCACCAGGGCCAGGGCTGCGAACTTGAGCTTGCTCATGTCATTCTCCATCCGGGTTGCGATGGAAGAATGTTCGCGCCGTCAAGTGAGGCGCTTGTGCGGGTGCCGTAAAGATCTGTGAAGAATGAAGAAAGAAAAAAGGAGCCCGTGGGCTCCTTTGCTCGGACTTGCTGATCAAGCTCACTTGATCGGCTTGAAGCGCATGCGCTTGGGGCGCGCGCCTTCTTCGCCGAGGCGCTTCTTCTTGTCGGCCTCGTACTCGTGGAAGTTGCCGTCGAAGAAGAACCACTGCGAATCGCCTTCGCAGGCCAGGATGTGGGTGCAGATGCGGTCCAGGAACCAGCGATCGTGCGAGATCACCATGGCCGAGCCGGCGAACTCCAGCAGCGCCTCTTCCAGCGCGCGCAGGGTTTCGACGTCGAGGTCGTTCGAGGGTTCGTCCAGCATCAGCACATTGCCGCCCTGGGCCAGGGTCTTGGCCAGGTGCAGGCGGCCGCGCTCACCACCGGAGAGCTGGCCCACCATCTTCTGCTGGTCGTTGCCCTTGAAGTTGAAGCGGCCGATATAGGCGCGGCTGGGCATCACGAACTTGCCGACCACGATGTTGTCGAGGCCGCCCGAGACGTCTTCCCACACCGTCTTGTCGGCGTCCAGGCTGGCGCGGCTCTGGTCCACAAAGGCCAGCTTGGCGGTCTTGCCGATCTTCACCGTGCCCGAGTCCGGCTGCTCCACGCCCTGGATCATGCGGAACAGCGTCGACTTGCCGGCGCCGTTGGGGCCGATGATGCCGACGATGGCGCCGGCCGGCACCTTGAAGCTGAGGTTGTCGATCAGCACGCGGTCGCCGAAGCTCTTGGAGACGTTCTCGAACTCGATCACCTCATTGCCCAGGCGCTCAGCCACGGGGATGAAGATTTCGTTGGTCTCGTTGCGCTTCTGGTAGTCGACGTCGCTGAGCTCCTCGAAGCGGGCCAGACGCGCCTTGCTCTTGGCCTGGCGGCCCTTGGCGTTGGAGCGCACCCACTTGAGCTCCTCCTTCATCGCCTTCATGCGCGCGTCTTCGGTCTTCTGCTCCTGCTCCAGGCGGCTTTCCTTCTGGTCCAGCCAGTCGGAGTAGTTGCCCTTCCAGGGGATGCCGCGGCCGCGGTCCAGTTCCAGGATCCACTCGGCAGCGTTGTCGAGGAAGTAGCGATCGTGGGTGATGGCCACCACGGTGCCGGGGAAGCGCTGCAGGAACTGCTCCAGCCACTCCACGGACTCGGCGTCCAAGTGGTTGGTGGGCTCGTCCAGCAAGAGCATGTCGGGCTTGGAGAGCAGCAGGCGGCACAGCGCCACGCGGCGCTTCTCGCCACCGGAGAGCACGCCGATCTGCGCGTCCCAGGGCGGCAGGTTCAGGGCGTCGGCGGCCAGCTCCAGTTGCAGATCGGTGTTCTCGCTGCCGGCGGCGGCGATGATGGCCTCCAGCTCACCCTGCTCGGCGGCCAGGGCGTCGAAGTCGGCGTCCGGCTCGGCATAGGCGGCATAGACCTCGTCCAGGCGCTTCTTGGCGGCCAGCACGCCGCCAATGCCCTCTTCCACCGCCTGGCGCACGGTCTGGTCCGGATTGAGCTTGGGCTCCTGCTCCAGATAACCGATCTTGATGCCCGGCATGGGCACGGCCTCGCCCTCGAACTCCTTGTCCACGCCGGCCATGATCTTCAGGATGGTGGACTTGCCCGAGCCGTTCAGACCCAGCACGCCGATCTTGGCGCCGGGGAAGAACGACAGCGAGATGTCCTTGAGGATGTGCCGTTTGGGTGGAACCGTCTTGTTGACGCGGTTCATTGAGAAGACGTACTGGGCCATGAAGGGTCCTGTTTGGAGGTGCTGGTGGTGCGGTGCCGGCGCCCGCGACAGATTGCGCCAGCGCCAAACCGGCTATTGTCGCAGCTTCGCATGGCGCTCCTCGATTGAGGTACAAAGCGCTCTGTCCCAGCCAGGAGCATTGCCCATGCACAAGACCCTCAAGCTCACCCTGCTCGCCGCCGGCCTCGCGCTGGCTCTGGGCCTGCAGGCCCAGACCCTGCGCTGGGCCAGCCAGGGCGATCCGCAGACCATGGACCCGCATTCGCAGAACGAGTCCATGACGAACATGATGAACGGCCAGGTCTACGAGACCCTCACCAAGCTCGACGCCGGCCTCAAGCCGGGGCCGGGTCTGGCGCTGGAATGGAAGCAGGTCGGGCCGCTGGTCTGGCGCTTCAAGCTGCGCCCCGGCGTGAAGTTCCATGACGGTTCGGCCTTCACGGCCGACGATGTGGTGTTCTCCATCAACCGCGCCAAGGACATCAATTCGCAGATCCGCGTCTACGCCAATGCGGTGGGCACGCCCAAGAAGATCGACCCTCTGACGGTGGAGTTCCAGCTCGACAAGGTCAACCCGATCTTTCTGCAGCACATCAACACGCTCTTCATCATGAGCAAGAGCTGGTGCGAGGCGCACAAGGTCGTCAAGCCGCTGAACTTCAAGGACAAGGAAGAGACTTATGCCTCGCTGAATGCCAATGGCACCGGCCCCTATGTGCTGGCGAGCCGCGCCCCCGGCATCAAGACTACCTACAAGCGCAACCCGGCCTGGTGGGGCAAGTTCGACGGCAATGTGCAGGAGATCGTCTATTCGCCCATCGGCAACGACGCCACGCGCCTGGCGGCGCTGGTGTCGGGCGAGATCGACCTGGTGCTGGACCCGGCCCCGCGCGACGTGCCGCGCCTGCGCAATACCGCCGGCGTGAAGGTGCTGGAGGGGCTGGAGAACCGCCTCATCTTCGTCGGCATGGACCAGCAGCGCGACAAGCTGCTCTATGCGAATGTGCCCGGTCTAAATGGACAAGATAGAAACCCCTTCAAGGACCTGCGCGTGCGCCGCGCGCTCTACCAGGCCATCGACATCGAGGCCATCAAGACCAAGCTGATGAATGGGCTCTCGGCCCCCACCGGCGGCCTCACGCCCTCGGCCAAGGGCTCCTACGAGGATCCGGCCATCGAGGCGCGCCTGCCGCACGACATGGCCGCTGCCAAGAAGCTCATGAGCGAGGCCGGCTATGCCGAGGGCTTCGAGGTCACGATGGACTGCCCCAACAACCGCTATGTCAACGACGAGGAGATCTGCCTGGCGCTGGCCTCGATGTGGGCCCAGCTGAAGGTGAAGGTCAAGGTGAACGCGCAGCCCCGCGTCATCACCTTCCCCAAGCTGGAGAAGCAGGACACCAGCCTCTACCTCTACGGCTGGGGCGGTTCCATCACCGACGCCGAGATCATCATGAACCCGGTTTGGCGCAACCGCGGCGACAACGGCGTCGGCTACAACAACTTCGGCGGCTGGAAGAACGACAAGTTCGACCAGCTCGCCGCCGCCTCCAGCATCGAGCCCGACCCGGTCAAGCGCGAGGCCATGGTGAAGTCGGCGCTGAAGGAGTTCAAGGACGGCATCCACGTGATCCCCCTGCACCGCCAGATGATTCCCTGGGCGGCGCGCCAGAACGTCACGGCGGTACACCGCAGCGACAACTGGCTGGAGGTGGCCTGGGTGAATGTGGGCAAATAGCCTGCGCGTTCAGGCAGACGGCGCGATCAGCGTGACGCGCCGGTTCTGCGTCCGGCCGGCCTCGCTGGCATTGTCGGCAATCGGCTTCAGTGCGCCGAAGCCGCGTACTCGCAAGCGCGCCGGCGCCATGCCCGCCGCGGCCAGTGCGCGCCCGACAGCCTCGGCGCGCCGCTCCGACAGACGCAGGTTGTACTCGTCGTTGCCGACGTTGTCGCTGTGGCCCTCGACGCGCAGGCCGTCGATGCCAACGCCAGCGAGGCCCTGGGCGATCTGGCGCAAGCGCTGCAACTGCGCCCCGCTGAGCTGGTCCGAGTCAAAATCGAACAGCAGGCCCGTGCCCAGATTGAGTTCCCATCCCTCGGCCGCTTCCACGAAGCCCAGCGCGCTGAGAACCTGACGCTGCGAGGGCGTCACCGCGAAGGCATTCGATCCACCAGGGTTCGCGCCATGCTGGCATCCACCCAGCAAGGCGGCGCTGGTCAACACCAAGGCCGCGAGGGATTGAGAGGCAAAACGCATCGACTGCTACTCCTGTCTACCGGCGGCATCACACCCGCGCCGGGTCATTGCCACGCTGGCGCAGCTTGTGGCGATACATCTCGACATCGGCGTAGCGCAGCAGTGCATCAGCGTCGGCGCCGTCATCGGGATAGATGGCCACGCCCACGCTGATGCCCGGTCGCAGCTCCTCACCGCTGGCCAGTTGCACGCGTCCCTGCCGCACCGATTGCTGCACCTGCTCGGCCACCCGCTGGGCATCCTCGGCATGACGCAGCGGGTCGATGAGCACGACGAACTCATCGCCCCCCAGGCGCCCCACCAGGTCGCTTTCACGCACGCCCGCACGCAGGCGTTCGGCCAGCACGCACAGCAGGCGGTCGCCAATTTCGTGCCCATGCTCATCGTTGACACGCTTGAACTTGTCCGCGTCGATGAACAGCAGGCCCACGCGGCCGCCGCGCTGCCCCGCCCGCGTCACCGCGTCGGTTAGGCATTCCTCGAAGTAGGCGCGGCTGCAGGCCCCGGTGAGAGCGTCATGTTGCGCCTGGAAGGACAGGCTGTCGTTGTCGGTGCGCAGCGCCTCCTGATGCCGCAGCAACTCGGCCTCATGCGCCTGCACCTCGGCCAGCAGCGCATTGAAATCGGCACTCAGGGCGTCGATCTCGCTCACCGCCGCGGGCGGCAGGCGGCGCGCATAGGCGCGCTGTTCGCGCACCGCGCGGGTGTGCGCCGACAGCGCGCGCAGCGGCGCCACGATGCTGCGCTCGAGGCGCCGCGACACCAGCCTGATGCCCAGTGCGGTCAGCAACATGCCCAGCGCCACGCCCGCCATGCACCAGCCCAGCAGACTCAGGAACACCGTGCCGTCGCCCTCCACCTCGACCTGAGCCAGGCTCCTGCCCTCAACCTCGATCACGCTGCGCGCACCGATGGCGAACAGCCGCTCCGACAGCTGCAGCTGCCAGCCGGGCGGCCGCGCGCGCCGGTAGGTAGCCAACGTCTGCCCCCCGCCCAGCACGATGCGCGCGGCCGACAGCCCCTCGCGCTCGACGATCTGGTGCAGCAACTCAAGGCTGGCATCGGCATCCCGGAACACGACGGCGGCCTCGGCGGAATAGGCAATCGAGCGGCCGACCAGTTCCAGATTGCGCAGCGTGGTGCTGCGCAGATAGGCCACCGAGGCCAGCGTCAGCACCGCGCCCACCGCCAGCAAAGCCACCAGCGCGACACGCAGCTGCGCCCGCTGCAACAGGCTAGACAGGCTGACCGGCGTCATCATGAGCCCGCCACCTTGCGCGGCTTGGCCAGGCGCAGCACCAGCGCATTGACGCGCAACCCGCTGCGCGCCACCGCATCCAAATTGACCTCGAAGCGCGTCTGCGCCTCGCCGCGCTCCAGGCAGAACAAGCCGCCGTCCGAGCAGAACTCGGCGCCCCAGCCAATGCTCAGCACCGGCCGCGCGGCCAGCGCACGCAAGGCCTTGCGCTGCAGCTCGGCGTCCCAGCCGTCAAAGTAGACCAAGTCACAGGCGCTGGCCGGCACCTGGTCCACCTCGATGATCACCAGCTCCAGCGCCCGTGTCGCGCGTGCCTGTTCGATGGCGCCAGCCAGCGCCGCGGCATCGGGGGCGCCACGGCTGACGCAAAGCTTCAGGGTTCGGGCCGGCCCGGGCCAGCTCGTGTAGCCCAGCATCCCCATCACGATGGCAGCGGGGCTCAGGGGCGTCTCGGCGATGGCCACGGACTGGGCCTGGGTTGCGCCCATGCTCAGGCTCAGGCTGAGGGCCAGCCACAGCCGCAGCACCAGCAGACCGCGGAAGCGACTGACAGCGGGGAACCAAGAACGCGGATGGCCGGGCGACATGAATGCGAACAACACGGGACTGCTGCGGGCGATTCTGCCAGCCGCACCGCTCGCAAGGCCCTGCCCTGCACCGCTTGTCGCATCGGGGCTGCGAGTTTGTCGCGGATCGCGGCATTCACACCCCTCGAATCGGGTGGTTGGAGCTCCTCGAGGCTTGACGAAAGCGGCCCGCTCGGCCGCACCGCGATACGGTGCACTATCACCGGGCAGGCAGACGGCGCTGGCCCTATAATGCGGCCCAACGCCGCGCTTCTCAGTCTTGCGCGGCGTTTCTTTTTTTTAGCTCAAGCACGCTCCTTGCGCAGCCCGAAGACTGGCGCCATTCTCAGTGGCGCGGCTGCACACCATGGGCACCGTGCGCAAATCGCACTCAATGAGTTTTGATTCTCTGGGCCTGGCCGCCCCCCTTCTCAAGGCCATCGCCGACGCCGGCTACACCACCCCCACCCCCATCCAGAGCCAAGCGATCCCCGCCGTTCTCCAAGGCGGTGACCTGTTGGCTGGCGCACAGACCGGCACGGGCAAGACGGCCGGCTTCACGCTGCCCATGCTGCACCGCCTCGCGGCGGGCGGCCCGGTGCTGAACAAGCGCGGCAAGCCCGCCATCCGTGCCCTCGTGCTGACCCCCACCCGCGAACTCGCGGCCCAGGTGGAGGAAAGCGTCAAGACCTATGGCAAGTACCTGCCGCTCAAGAGCATGGTGATGTTCGGCGGCGTGGGCATGCAGCCGCAGATCAACCGCCTGCGCGATGGCGTGGACATCCTGGTGGCCACCCCCGGCCGCCTGCTGGACCACGCGCAGCAGGGCACGCTAGACCTGAGTCAGGTGCAGATCCTGGTGCTGGACGAAGCCGACCGCATGCTGGACATGGGCTTTGTGCACGACATCAAGAAGGTGCTCGCGCTCCTGCCCGCCAAGAAGCAGAGCCTGTTGTTCTCGGCCACCTTCAGTGACGAGATCAAGGCCCTGGCCGACCGCCTGCTGAACCAGCCCGCGCTGATCGAAGTGGCGCGCCGCAACCAAACCAACGAGTCGATCGCGCAAAAGGTCCACCCGGTGGGCCGCGAGCGCAAGAAGGAGCTGCTGGTTCACCTGATCAAGAGCGGCGACTGGCACCAGGTGCTGGTGTTCACCCGCATGAAGCATGGTGCCAACCGCCTCACCGACTACCTGAATGACCAGGGCATCAGCGCCATGGCCATCCACGGCAACAAGAGCCAGGGTGCGCGCACCAAGGCGCTGGCCGACTTCAAGAGCGGCGATCTGACCTGCCTGGTGGCCACCGACATCGCGGCCCGCGGCATCGATATCGACCAACTGCCCCACGTGGTGAACTACGAGTTGCCCAACGTCCCCGAGGACTATGTGCACCGCATCGGCCGCACCGGCCGCGCCGGTGCCGTAGGAGAAGCGGTCTCGCTGGTGTGCGTGGACGAGAATGGCTTCCTGCGCGAGATCGAGAAGCTCATCAAGCGCGAGGTCCCCAAGGAAATCGTGCCCGGCTTCGCGCCCGATCCGAGCGAGCGCCCCGAGCCCATCGTGCTGGGCCGCATGGTGCTGAACGGCAACGGCAGCCGCAGCAGCGCTGGCCGCGGTGCGCCCTCGCGCGGCGGTGGCGGCGGTGGCCGTGGCGCCCCGCGCGATGGCGCTGGCCGTGACGGCGGACGCGACGGTGCCCGCCATGGCGCGCCGGCCGCGAAGCGCCCGGCCGGCCCCGGTGCGGCGCATGCCGGCCATGGCGGCGCCAAGCCGGCCCAGCCCCGCCAGGCCCAGCCGGCCCGCCCGGCCGCGCCCAAGCCCAATGGCGCCGCGCCGCGCCACAACAATGGCCCGCGCCTGACGCAACCCAAGCGCTGAAGCGGCAACACCGCCAGGCATCAGGCCCGACGCGCAAGCGCCGGGCCTTTTTGTTTGCACCTACGATGCGCGCATGAGTCACATCACACAATCGGTCTGGGTGGCGGGAGCCAGCGGCCTGGTGGGGCGCGCGCTGTTGCAGGAGTTGCTGCGCACGCCGCTGCAGGTGCATGCGCTGGTGCGCAAGCCCATCGCCGAGCTGGAAAGCAGCCCACGGCTGCGCCAGCACCGCGTGGACCTGCGCCGCGCCGATCTCGGCGGGCCGCTGCCGCCGGCGCATGCGCTGTACATCTGCCTGGGCAGCACGATCGCCCAGGCGGGTTCACGCGAGGCCTTCCATGCCGTCGACCACGACGCCGTGCTGAACGTCGCGCGCGCCGCCCGCGTACTCGGGGTCAGGCGTTGCGCGGTGGTCTCGGCGCTGGGCGCCGACCGCCATTCGGCCGTGTTCTACAACCGCGTCAAGGGCGAGATGGAGGAGAGCCTGCGGGGCCTGGGCTTCGAGCGCCTGGTGATTGCGCGGCCCTCGCTGCTGGACGGCGAGCGCGCGGCGCTGGGCCAGCCCAGCCGCCTGGCCGAGCGCTGCACCCTGGCCCTGCTGCGCCCGCTGAGCGGGCTGATCCCGGCGCGCTGGCGCCCCATCCGGGCGCAGCGCGTGGCACGCGCGATGATGCTTGCGCTATCGCAGCGCGGGCCGGCCGTCCAGGTGTTGGAATCGGCCGAACTGCAAACCCTGGGGGCCTCATGAAAATCAGCTTTCTCGGCGCCGCGGACGCCGTCACCGGATCCCGCCATCTGCTGGACGTGAACGGCCAGCGCCTGCTGCTGGACTGCGGCCTGTTCCAGGGCTACAAGGTACTGCGCGAGCGCAACTGGGCGCCGTTCGGCGTCTCGCCCTACAGCATCGACGCGCTGCTGCTCTCGCATGCGCATCTGGACCACAGCGGCTATATCCCGGCCCTGGTGCGCCAGGGCTTCAAGGGTCAGATCTTCTCCACCGGCGCCACGCGCGAACTCTGCGAAGTGCTGCTGAAGGACAGCGCGCATCTGCAGGAGGAAGACGCCAAGCGCGCGAACCGCTACGGCACCTCCAGGCACGAGAAGGCCCTGCCGCTCTACAGCCTGGCCGACACCAAGAAGGCGCTGGCGCATTTCGTCGGCCTGCCGCGCGACGGCAGGCTGCGCCTCGGCAAGGCCGAGATCCGCTTCACGCCGGTGGGCCATCTGCTGGGCGCCTCGGCCATCAGCGTGACTTCGGGCGGCAAGACCCTGGTCTATTCGGGCGACATCGGGCGCGACAACGATCTGCTGATGCCCGCGCCCCAGCATCTGCAGCGCGCCGACGTGCTGCTGATCGAGTCCACCTACGGCAACCGCCTGCATCCGGCCGAGGACGTGCAGCAGCGCCTCACCCAGATCGTGCGCAACACCCTCAAGCGCGGCGGCAGCGTGCTGCTGCCCAGCTTCGCGGTGGGCCGGGCCCAGGCGCTGCTGCTGGTGCTGCAGCGCATGCGCCAGGCCGGCGAGCTGGACGACGAGGTGCCCATCATCCTCGACAGCCCGATGGCCATCGAGGCCACCGAGATCATGCTCAAGCACCAGCGCCTGCTGCGCGTCAGCGCGCGCGAGCTGGCCGGGCTGCGCGATGGCGTCAAGCTCATCACCAAGCCGGCCGATTCGCTCAAGCAGGCCGCCAGCCGCAAGCCCGCCGTCATCATCTCGGCCAGCGGCATGGCCACCGGCGGGCGCGTGCTCAACTACCTCAAGACCATGGCGCCGCAGGCGCGCCACCACATCGTGTTCCCCGGCTTCCAGGTCGGCGGCAGCCGCGGCGCCAAGATGGTGGAGGGCGCGCGCGAGATCAAGCTGCATGGCGAATACGTGCCGGTGAATGCCGAGGTTAGCCATCTGGAGGGTTTCTCCGGCCATGCCGATGCCGACGGCCTGATGGCCTGGTTGCGCAGCTTCGAGCAGCCGCCCGCGCAGACCTTCGTCGTGCATGGCGAGCCGGCCGCCAGCGATGCGCTGCGCAGCCGCATCCAGGACGAGCTGGGCTGGCGCGTGCGCGTGCCCCAGCATGGAGAGACCGTGCCGCTGTGAACTGGCTGCAGCAATTGCTTGGCGCCCAGGCCGACCTGGTGATGGGCTGGCTGGCGGCCCTGGGCAGCGGTGCCCTGATCGGCCTGGAGCGCGAGCGCAGCAAGGGCCAGGGCCCGTCGCGCGAGCCCGCCGGCCTGCGCACCTTCACGCTGGCCGCGCTGTGCGGCGCGCTCACGCGCGGGCTGGAGCAGCCCGGTCTGGTGGCGGTGGGCGCGCTGGCGGTGACCCTGCTGGGCGCGCTGGCCTACTCGCGCCGGCGCGGCAGCGATCCCGGGCTCACCACCGCGATGGCGCTCTTTCTCACCTACCTGATCGGTGCGCTGTGCGTGGAGGCGCCGCTGCTGGGCGCGCCCGCCGCCATCACCACCACCGCGCTGCTGGCCGCGCGCAGCCGCCTGCACCGCTTTGCCACCCAGCTGCTGCACGAGGACGAGCTGCACGATGGTCTGCTGCTGGGCGCCCTGGCCCTGGTGGTGCTGCCACTGATGCCCAAGGAGCCCCTGCCCTGGCTGGGCGGCATGAAGGCCTCGGCACTGATGGGGCTGATGCTGCTGCTCTTGCTGCTGCAGGCCCTGGGCCATGTGGCGCTGCGCCTGGCCGGCCCCGGCGCCGGGCTGACGCTCTCGGGCCTGCTGGGCGGGCTGGTCTCCAGCACCGCCACCATCGCCAGCCTGGGCGCGCGCGCACGCCAGCACCCGGACCAGCCGGCGCTGCAGGCGGCCTGCGCGGCGGGCGCCATCATGTCCACCGCCGCCACCTGGTTGCTGTCCCTGCTGATGCTGGCGGCGCTGGCGCCGGCCGCGGCGGCGCGCTTCTGGCCGCTGGCCCTGACGGGCGCCGCCAGCGCGGGCCTGATCGCCTGGCAGTTGCTGCGCCAGGCCCAGAGCGCCGACGGCAATGCACCGCGCGATGGCGCGCCGGCGCCGCTGGCACAGGCCCCGCGCGGCCCGCTGCGCGTGCGCGAGGCGCTGCTGATCGCGGCCCTGCTCAGCGGCATCAGCGTAGCGGTCAATTGGGCGCTGCAGCGTTTCGGCCATGGTGGCCTGTACACCGCCGTGGGCCTGGCCGCGCTCGCCGATGCCCATGCCCCGGTGGCCTCGCTGGCCGCCCTGCAGGCCTCCGCGCAGATCGGCCTGGACGCGCTGCTGCACGGCGTGCTGCTGGCACTGGCCTGCAACAGCATCACGCGCAGCCTCACCGCGCTGCTGAGCGGCGGCGCCCTGTTTGCACGCCGCGTGCTGACGGCGCTGTTGCTGTCCCTGAGTCTGGCCTTTCTGGCCATGCTGGCCCTGCCCGCGCTGTCCTGAACGCCGCATGAAGTCCCACCCGATCCATCCCGCCCAGCTCGATTTCTCGGACCCGCAAGCGCCCAGCTCGGCCACGTATGGCGATGTCTACCATGCCCGCAGCGGCGCCTTTGCGCAGGCCGACCATGTCTTCCTGCGCGGCAACGGCCTGCCCGAGCGCTGGCGCGGGCGGCGCCGCTTCGTGATCCTGGAGACCGGCTTCGGCCTGGGCAACAACTTCCTGGCCAGCTGGGCGGCCTGGCAGGCCGATCCGCAGCGCGCCGAGCGCCTGGTGTTCATCAGCATCGAAAAGCACCCGCTCACGCGCGCCGACATGGCACGCGCGCATGCCGGCTCGCCCGCGCCCGAGCTGGCGGCGCAACTGCTGCAGGCCTGGCCGGCGCTGACGCACAACCTGCATCGCCTGGGCTTTGAGAACGGCCGCGTCGAACTGCTGCTGGCCCTGGGCGATGCGCGCGACTGGCTGGCCGAACTGGTGGCCGAGGTCGACGCCTTCTACCTGGACGGCTTCGCGCCCGCGCTCAACCCCGAGATCTGGGATCCCTATCTGCTCAAGCGCCTGGGTCGCCTGGCGGCACCGGAGGCCACCGCCGCGACCTGGAGCGCGGCGCGGCCGGTGCGCGACGGCCTGGCCGCCGCCGGTTTCGAGGTGCGCAGGCGCCCCGGCCTGGGCAGCAAATGGCATATGACGGTGGCGCGCTACCAGCCGCGCCATGCCCTGCAGCGCCCGGCCGCGCGCCTGCCGCTGGCGCGCGAGGCCAAGCAGGTGCTGGTGCTGGGCGCGGGCCTGGCCGGCGCGGCCTGCAGCGCGGTGCTGCGCGAGCAGGGCCTGCAGGTGACGGTGCTGGAGGCGCGCGGCGGGCCCGCCCAGGGCGCCTCGGGCAATCCGGGCGGGCTGTTCCACGGCACCCTCAACCCCGACGATGGCACCCATGCCCGATTCAACCGCGCCGCGGCCCTGCAGGCCGAGCGCGGCATCGCGGCGCTGGCCGGCCAACTGCCCTGGCTGCAGCGCGGCCTGCTGAGGCTGGAAACGCGCCGCAGCCTGGCCGAGATGCAGGCCCAGATCGAGCGCCTGGCCCTGCCCGCCGACTATGTGCAGGCGCTGTCCGCCAGCGACGCCGCCGCGCGCAGCGGCCTGGCCCTGACGCAGCCCGCCTGGTTCTATCCGGGCGGCGGCGCAGCTCCGCCCGCCGCCCTGGTGCGGGCCTGGCTGGCCGATACGCCAGTGCGTTATGGCGTGCAGGTGGCGGCGCTGCGCCGCACGGCGGCCGGCTGGCAGGCGCTGGACGCGCAGGGTCAGTGCCTGGCCGAGGCCGAGGCGGTGGTGCTGGCGCTGGGCCACGCCAGCCTGCCGCTGCTGCGCGGCCTGGCGGCGCAGCAGCCCTGGCCGCTGATGCCCCAGCGCGGCCAGCTCAGCATGCTGCCGGCCCTGCCGGGCCTGCGCGTGCCGCTGCTGCCGGTGGCCGGCAGCGGCTATGCCATCGGCGACGGCCTGGGCGGCCTGTGGTGCGGCGCCACCGCCCAGGACGGCGACGAGGATGGCCAGTTGCGCCCCGCCGACCACGCCCACAATCTGCAGCAGTACGAGCAGCTCAGCGGCCTGCCCCTGCCGGCCGCGGCCTGGCAAGCGCCGCTGCAGGGGCGCGTGGGCTGGCGCCTCACCACGCCCGACCGCCTGCCCCTGGTCGGCGGCCTGGCCGACCCGGGCTACGAGGGGCGCCGCGATCAGCTGCGCCTGCTGCCGCGCCTGCCCGGGCTGGCGCTCTGCACCGGGCTGGGCTCGCGCGGCATTGCCTGGGCGCAGCTGTGCGCGCGCATCGTCGCGGCCCAGCTGACCGGGGCCCCGCTGCCGCTGGAAGCCGATCTGGTGGATGCGCTCGACCCGGCGCGGTTTGCCCGGGTCCGGAAGACACAAACTGATACATAAGTTTTGGTTATGCCCGCATTACTTTATTCATCCCAGCTTGGCAAGCGGTGCTGCTCCCAAGAGGGATAGCAGGGATGCGCGGCCAGCGCGCATAACGCACAGTGCCGCCGTGCTCGCCGCCGGACCCATCAGGTTCTGCATGGCAGCCGTCAACAACCACAAGTTCGGAGCCCCTCTGATGACATCCAGGTCCAAGTTTGCTGTCCGTCCCGCCGCTGCCGCCGCCCTGGCGCTCGGTCTTGCCCTCGCTTCCTCGCTGGCCATTGCCGCCCCCGGCAAGGCCGAGGCCCGCGCCCGCGGCCATATCGCCGACTTCGCCGGCCGCAGCTTCCACGGCGCCGACCAGAGCTACGAGCTGCAGGACCTGATCGTCGATGCCAACGGCACTGAGCATGTGCGCTTCAACCGCCGCTTCAAGGGCCTGCGCGTGCTCGGCGGCGACCTGGTGGTGCGCTCGAACGGCCAGGGCGTGCTGGAAGACATCTCGCTGACGCTGGCACGCGAGCCCAAGGTGGACGACAAGCCCGGCGTGTCGCAGGGCCAGGCCAAGCGCCTGGCGGCACAGCGCTACCAGGGTGACGACCAGGGCCATGCGCCCGAACTGCTGGTCTACGCGCGCGGTGACCTGCCGCGCCTGGCCTGGGATGTGCGCGTCTTCAGCGAAGGCACCGATGGCACGCCCAGCGAGAAGCATGTGATCGTCGACGCCCAGCTGGGCACCCTGCTTGACGCCTGGGACGACGTGCACACCGCCGCCGCCAACGGCACCGGCAAGAGCCTGTACAGCGGCAATGTGACGCTCACCACCAACAGCGTTACAGGTGGCTACGAATTGCGCGACCCGAGCCGCGGCGGCACCTACACGAAGAACCTCGCCGGCAAGACCCGCGGCGGTTCGATCATGACCGACAGCGATAACGTCTGGGGCAACAACGCCACCAGCGACACCGCATCGGCCGGTGTGGACGCGCAGTACGGCACGGCCGTGACCTGGGACTATTACCTGAACGTGCATGGCCGCAACGGCATCGGCAACGACGGCAAGGGCGCCTACAACCAAGTGCACTACGGCCGCAGCTACAACAACGCCTACTGGTCGGACTCCTGCTTCTGCATGACCTATGGCGACGGCGATGGTACGAGCCTGCGCCCGCTGGTGTCGCTGGACGTGGCCGGCCATGAAATGACCCATGGCGTCACCGCCCGTACCGCCAACCTGACCTACTCCGGCGAGTCCGGCGGCCTCAACGAAGCCACGTCCGACATCTTCGGCACCATGGTCGAGTTCTACGCCAACAACAGCAATGACGCGGGCGACTACCTGATCGGCGAGAAGATCATGATCAAGTCGCCCTGGATGCGCAGCATGATCAAGCCCAGCGCCGACGGCGCCTCGGCCGACTGCTGGTACTCCGGCGTGGGCAGCCTGGACGTGCATTACAGCTCGGGCGTGGCCAACCACCTGTACTTCATCCTGGCAGAAGGCACCAACAGCAGCTACGGCGCCAGCCCCACCTGCAAGGCCGGCGACACCCGCGTGGCCACCGGCAATGCGGTGCTGAGCGGCATCGGCCGCGACGCCGCGGCCAAGATCTGGTACCGCGCGCTGAGCACCAAGATGACCTCCAACACCAACTACGCCGGTGCACGTGCGGCCACCATCGCGGCGGCCAACGACCTCTACGGCGCCGGCAGCGCCATCGCCAATGCGGTGGCGGCGGCCTGGTCAGCGGTGGGCGTCAACTAAGCCTGGCCCACTCGACAAAAAGCGCCCCGCGGGGCGCTTTTCTCATGGCCGCAACGTTGCGAGGGGCTCAGAAGTTCAGCGTTTTCACGCCCGCGGCCGTGCCCAGCAGGCAGACGCTGGCGCGATTGCGCGCGAACACGCCCACCGTCACCACGCCGGGCCATTGGTTCACATCGGCCTCGAAGGCCTTGGGGTCGGCGATCTGCAGGCCGCGCACATCGAGGATCTGGCAGCCGTTGTCCGTCACCACGCCGGCGCGCAGCGTGGCCTGGGCGCCCAGGGCGGCGAAGCGGCGTGCGATCTGGGCGGCGGCCATCGGGATCACCTCCACCGGCAGCGGGAAGGCGCCCAGCACTGGCACCAGCTTGGATTCGTCGGCGATGCAGACAAAGCGCTCGGCCAGATCGGCCACGATCTTCTCGCGCGTCAGCGCCGCGCCGCCGCCCTTGACCATATGGCCGGCGTGATCGATCTCGTCGGCACCATCGATATAGACCGGCAGGCTCGTCACCTCACCGGCCTCCAGCACGCGAATGCCCAGGGCCTTCATGCGCTCGGTGGAGCGCACCGAGCTGGAGACGGCGCCGGCAACTGCCAAGCCGCTGGCGGCCAGCGCGTCGATGAACTTGTCCACCGTCGAGCCGGTGCCCACGCCGACAATGGTACCGGGCGTGACGTATTGAAGGGCGGCCTGGCCAACCAGGGTCTTGAGTTCGTCTTGGGTCAGTGACATGGGTTCTTGCTCGTCAGGGGGTCAGGTGTTGCGGCGCTGGCGCACGGCGGCCGCGAGTTCGCGCAGCAGGGGTTCGGTCTGGGTCCAGCCCAGGCAGGCATCGGTGATGGAGACGCCGGGCTTGAGGTCGGCCTTGGTCTGGCCCTCGGCCAGATCCTGGCGGCCGGCCTGCAGGTGCGACTCGATCATCACGCCGGTGATGCGTGCATCGCCGCCGCCGATTTGGCCCGCTACGTCGTGGCCGACCTCGATCTGGCGCTCGAACTTCTTGCTGGAGTTGGCGTGCGAGAAGTCGATCATCACCTGCTCGCGCAGGCCCGCGGCCTTGAGCGCGTCGCAGGCCTGCTGCACCGAGGCGGCGTCGTAGTTGGGTGCCTTGCCGCCGCGCAGGATGATGTGGCAGTCGTCGTTGCCGCGCGTCTCGAAGATGGCGGCCGCGCCCATCTTGGTCATGCCCATGAAGGCATGGCTGGCGCTGGCGGCCAGCACCGCGTCGGAAGCCACCTTGATGCCGCCATCGGTGCCGTTCTTGAAGCCCACCGGGCAGGACAGGCCGCTGGCCAACTGGCGATGGCTCTGGCTTTCGGTGGTGCGCGCGCCGATCGCGCCCCAGGCGATCAGGTCGGAGATGTATTGCGGCGAGAGCAGGTCCAGGAACTCGGTGCCGGCCGGCAGGCCCAGGGCGGTCACGTCCAGCAGCAGCTGGCGCGCCAGGCGCAGGCCCTCGTTCATGTGGAAGCTGCCGTCCAGGCGCGGGTCGTTGATATAGCCCTTCCAGCCCACCGTGGTGCGCGGCTTCTCGAAGTAGACGCGCATCACGACGAGCAGGTCCTGGCTCAGTTCGTCGCGCAGATTCTTCAGCAGGCGCGCGTAGTCCATCGCCTGGTCGTGATCGTGGATCGAGCAGGGGCCGACCACCACCAGCAGGCGGTCGTCACGGCCGTGCAGCACATCGCTGATCTCGACGCGCGCACGCTCCACCAGGCTGAGCGAGGCGTCGGGCAGCGGCAGTTCGTCGAGCAACAGGGCCGGCGAGATCAGCGGCCGCACCGCGCCGATGCGGGTGTCGTCGGTGCGGGTGGTGTCGCGCGTGGCGTCACGGCTACCAACTTCGCGGTCATGTCGGGGATCATCCAGGGGCTTCATGGCGGGCGCGTCCGTAAACTGCAGATCCGGCATTATCGCCAGCGATGCGACAATCCCTGCCCTATGTCGCTGCTGCCTTACGCCCTTGCCCGCCCCTTCCTGTTCAAGCTGGACCCCGAGCGGGCGCATGAACTGACCCTCGACAGCATCGCCAGGCTGCAGAACACCGCGGCCGCCACGCTGTGGTCCCAGCCGCGCGTGGCCGACCCGGTCGAGCTGGCGGGGCTCAAGTTCCCCAACCGCATCGGCCTGGCCGCCGGCCTGGACAAGAACGGCCGCTGCATCGACGGCCTTGGGGCGATGGGCTTCGGTTTCATCGAGGTGGGCACCGTCACGCCCAAGGGCCAGCCCGGCAACGACAAGCCGCGCATCTTCCGCCTGCCCGAGGCCCAGGCCCTGATCAACCGCCTGGGTTTCAACAACGAGGGCCTGGCCAGTTTTCTGTCGAATGTGCAGCGCGCCCACAGCTTCCGCGCCGCCGGCGGCCTGGTGGGCCTGAACATCGGCAAGAACGCCGCCACGCCGATCGAGCAGGCGGTGGACGATTACCTGCTCGGCCTGGACGGGGTGTTCCCGCATGCCGACTACATCACCATCAACATCTCCAGCCCCAACACCAAGAATCTGCGTGCGCTGCAGGGCGACGCGGCGCTGGACGCCTTGCTGGGCGCCCTGCAGGCGCGCAAGCTGCAATTGCAGGCGAGCTCGGGCCGCGTGGTGCCGATGTTCGTGAAGATTGCGCCCGATCTGGACGAGGCCCAGGTGGCGGTGATCGCCCAGACCCTGCAGAACAACGGCATCGACGGCGTGATCGCCACCAACACCACCATCTCCCGCGAGGCCGTGCAGGGCCTGCCGCATGCGGAAGAAACCGGCGGTCTCTCGGGCAAGCCGGTGTTCGAGGCCAGCAACAAGGTGATCAGGCTGCTGCGCGCCGCGCTGGGCAGCCACTACCCCATCATCGGCGTGGGCGGGGTGCTGAGCGGCGCGGATGCGCGCGCCAAGCTGCAGGCCGGCGCCGACCTGGTGCAGCTCTATACCGGCCTGATCTACAAGGGCTCGGCCCTGGTGCATGAATGCGCCAAGGCCATGGCCCGGCCCTGAACGTCATGGGCATCGAGATCGAGCGCAAATTCCTGGTGCGCGGCGAGGACTGGAAGGTCTGGCCGGCGCAGCTGCTGAGCCAGGGCTATCTGAGCCGCGACCCGGCGCGCACGGTACGCGTGCGCATCGCCGGCGATGCGGCCTTCCTGACCATCAAGGGCCAGAGCGTGGGGGCCAGCCGCGCCGAGTTCGAGTACCCGATCCCGGTGGACGATGCGGTGGCGCTGCTGAGCCTTTGCGAGGGCCCGCGCGTCGAGAAGCTGCGCCGCGTGATTCCCCATGCCGGCATGCAATGGGAGGTGGACGAGTTCCTGGGCGAGAACGCCGGCCTCGTCGTCGCCGAGCTCGAGCTGCTGCATGCCGACCAGGGCTTCGAATGCCCGCCCTGGGTGGGTGCCGAGGTCACCGACGATCCGCGCTACTTCAACTCGGCCCTGGCCGCCCACCCCTTCAGCCGCTGGTAGGGCAAAAGAAAAGCGAGCCGAGGCTCGCTTGCTGGTTCAGCGCAAAGGCTGGATCAGGCGCTTTTCAGACGCTTTGGCGGCGGCGGGCCAGAAAGCCCACCACGCCCAGGCCGGCCAGCAGCATGGCATAGGTTTCGGGCTCGGGCACCGGGGTGGCGACGATATTGCCGCCATAGGAGGCCGTTGCACCCACCGCGGTACCGGACACCTTCAGCTGATAGAAGCCGGCCGGCAGCGTGGTGCTACCCGCCAGAATCTGCGTGGCCACGGTGACGCCGTTGTTCGACTGCGAGCTTCCGCCCAGCAGCAGGGGCACGCCGTTCAACAACGCCGAGAAATTGGTGATCTCGCCAAAGGTCGAGCCGGCAAAGGTGATGGCAACGTTGGTGATCGAGGCGGCGACGATGGAGGCGGTGCCCAGATTGAAGGTCCAGGTGTCGCTGAACGAACCGGTCACCGTGTTGGAAAAGGACGCGCTAGGCGCGATCGGGTCCAGGGAACCGACAGCAAAGGAGCTGACGGAACTCAGGGCCAGCGCCGCCGCGGCAACGAGGGGTTTCAATTTCATCTATGACTCCCGAGGGTGGTAGACAACCAGATACTGCGAACGGATTGTGCGTTGCATCAACGCCAAATTAATCACGTTCGTCTCCCTACCCTTGGGGGGATCCCCTAGCTTTATTGTCAACACCTGTAAGGGCGTGCACCAAGTGCGTGCCCAGCCCTTGCCAAGGCCTCCCAGGCCGCCGAAGGGCAAGCCCCAATAGGAGGGCAGGCCGAAGCCGCGAGAATCCCGCCCAAACATAAAGGGAGGATGTCTCATGAAACTGCCATGCCATGCCCTGCGCGCTCGCTGTCTCGCAACCCTGTGCGCCCTCACGGCGCTGCTGAGCCCGGTGGCCCAGGCACAGGACGCTCGCCCGCCCGGTGCGAGCATTCCCGCCGAGGATTTCTTTCGCCTGCCTCAGTACGGCCGGGCGCAGCTTTCGCCCGATGGCCGCTATCTGGCCGTGGTGGCCTCGCCCGCCGGCCGGCGCACCCAGCTCACCGTGATCGATCTGCAGAACCTGGGCAACTCGCGCGTGCTGGTGGGCATGGACGACAGCGACATCCATCGCGTGCAATGGGTCAACAAGCAGCGCCTGGTGTTCGACGTGGCGCAGCTGCAGGAGGCCACCGATAAGCCGATCGCCCATGGTTTGTGGGCCGTCGACGTCGATGGCGGTCAGTTCAAGCAGCTGATCAACGCCAGTTCCTCCGTACCCAAGGTGAATATGGAGGGCATCGCCGAGCTGAAGAACTCGCTCATCAAGGAGCGCCGCGAGGAGCTGCTGCCCTGGAACTGGCAGCTGCTGCGCGTGCTCGACGACGGCAGCGACGACGTCATCATCGAGCACCACAGCTTCGACGGCCTGGGCGAATTCCGCTCCGCCAGCGTGGCCAGGCTGGACACGCGCAACGGCCGCAAGCGCCAGATCCTGGACCAGGCCCCCGACAACGTCTACGACTGGCTGCTGGATGGCCAGGGCCGCGCCGTGGCAGCCACCGCGATCGCGAAAGACCAGTACACCATGCATCTGGCCGGCGCCGATGGCAAGACCTGGACCCCGTGGCGCAGCGGCAACCGCTTTGACGCCAAGGACGCCTTCTGGTTCGACGTCGGGCCCAAGGGCGATCTGTTCCTGATCGGGCCGGCCCCCGACGGTCGGGGCGACAACAAGGTGCTGTTGCGTTTCGATCCCAAGCAGGCCGCCACGCCACCCCAGGTGCTGCTGAACATCAAGGGTTATGACTTCAGCGGCGAGCTGGTCTTCGATCCGCAGACGGGCGCGCTGCTGGGTGTGCATTACGAGGGCGAGTCGCTCGACAGCGTCTGGTTCGACGCCGGCATGAAGGCCTTGCAGGCCGAGGTCGACAAGGCCCTCGGTGCCACCGTCAACCGCATCTACTGTCGAGATTGCCTGCACAGCAATGTCGTGCTGGTGCAATCCAACTCCGACCGCCAGCCCACCATCTTCAGCCTCTACCAGCGCGACAGCAAACAGCTCAAGCCGTTGATGCTGGCGCGGCCCTGGATCAAGACCGAAGCCATGGCGGCGCGCGAGCCGCTGCGCATCGCGGCGCGCGACGGGCTCAGCCTGCCCATCACGGTGACGCGGCCCAAGTCCACCGCCAAGCAGGCCCTGCCCACCGTGGTGCTGGTGCATGGCGGCCCCTTTGTGCGCGGCAACCATTGGGAGTGGAGCGACACCGCGCAGTTCCTGGCCTCGCGCGGCTATATGGTGATCGAGCCCGATTTCCGCGGCAGCGCCGGCTATGGCAGCAGGCATCTGCGCGCGGGCTGGAAGCAATGGGGCCTGGCCATGCAGGACGACGTGGCCGACGCCACGCAATGGGCCATCGCCAAGGGCCTGGCCGACCCCAAGCGCATCTGCATCGCCGGTGCCAGCTATGGCGGCTATGCCGCGATGATGGGCCTCATCAAGAACCCGGAACTGTTCCGCTGCGGCATCAACTGGGTGGGCGTGTCGGACCTGAAGCTGGTGTTCAGCTCGCTCAACAGCGACCAGGGCGCGCTGGGGCTCAGCTACGACCTGCCGCTGATGATCGGCGACCCGCTCAAGGACGGCGAGCGCCTCGACGCCACCTCACCGCTCAAGCAGGCCGCCAGGCTCAAGCAACCGCTGCTGATGGCCTATGGTGCGGCCGACCGCCGCGTGCCCATGGAGCATGGCGTGAAGATGCGCGACGCCCTGGCCGCCGCCGGCAACCAGCAGGTGGAGTGGGTGCTCTACCCGCAGGAAGGCCATGGCTGGCGCGCCATCGAGACCCAGAAGGATTTCTGGGGCCGAGTGGAGCGCTTCCTGCAGCGCCATATCGGCGCTGCCGCGCCCTGATCAGGCGGCCAGCACGCGCAGCACCTTCTGCAAGCCCTCCACGGGCTTGCCCTTGCGGGCGCGCTTGCCGGCGTAGCTGGCAAGACCTGCCCCCTTGAGCAGCTCTTCCTTGGGCTTGCCGCCGCGGCCCGAGCCCAGCACCTGCAGGCTGTTGGTGAAGGCCGCGGTGCTGATGAGCGCGTCCTTGGGTTCCAGGTCCATCAGGGTCAGGCCGCGCCCACCCTTGGGCTGGTGCTTGAGTTCGTCCAGCGCATAGGTCAGCAGGCGGCCCTGCAGCGACAGGCAGGCGAGTTGCACGCCCAGCACCTCACCGGCCGGAACGGGGCTGGGCGGCAAGGGCTTCTCCTCGCCCTCCAGGCTGAGGAAGGTCTTGCCCGCCTTCTGGCGGCCCACCAGATCGCCCAGCTGGGCAATCAGGCCGAAGCCGCCGGTGCCGGCCAGCACCAGGCGCTGGCTGCTGGCAGCCGCGTAGTAATGCGCGATCTGCGTGCCCGACTCCAGCTCGATCAGGGTGGTGATGGGCTGGCCATCGCCACGCCCGCCGGGCAGCAGGGCCACCGGCACCGAGTAGACGCGGCCATTGCTGCCGAACACGATCAGCGGATCGACGCTGCGGCAGGGGAACACGCCGTAGAGCTGGTCGCCCGACTTGAAGCTCAGGCCGGCGGCATCCACCTCATGGCCCTTGAGCGCGCGCACCCAGCCCTTCATGCTCACCACCACGGTGACGGGCTCGTCGACGATCTTGACCTCGGCCACCGCCTTCTTCTCTTCCTGGATCAGGGTGCGGCGCTCGTCGCCATAGGTCTTGGCGTCGCCCTCGATCTCCTTCACCACGGTGCGCTTGAGCACGCTGGGGTTGCCCTGGATGTCCTCCAGCTTGGCCTGCTCGTCGCGCAGGCTCTTGAGTTCCTGCTCGATCTTGATGGCCTCCAGCCGCGCCAGCTGGCGCAGGCGGATTTCAAGGATGTCCTCGGCCTGGCGGTCGCTCAGATTGAAGCGTTCGATCAGCGCCGCCTTGGGCTCGTCCGCGTTGCGGATGATGCGTATCACCTCGTCGATGTTCAGCAGCACCAGCTGCCGGCCTTCCAGCACATGGATGCGGTCCAGCACCTTGGCCAGGCGATGCTCGGTGCGGCGCAGCACCGTGGCCATGCGGTAGCCCAGCCATTCGCTCAGGATCTGGCGCAGGCTCTTCTGCGTGGGCCGGCCGTCGGCACCGATCATGGTCAGGTTGATCGGCGCGCTGGTCTCCAGGCTGGTGTGGGCCAGCAGCGTGGTGATGAGCTCCTGCTGTTCCACCGTGCGGCTCTTGGGCTCGAACACCAGGCGCACCGCGGCATCCTTGCTCGATTCATCGCGCACGCTGTCCAGCACCGCCAGGAGCGAGGCCTTGAGCTGCAGCTGTTCCTGCGAAAGCGCCTTCTTGCCGGCCTTGACCTTGGGGTTGGAGAGCTCCTCGATCTCTTCCAGCACCTTCTGCGCGCTGGTGCCATGCGGCAGCTCGGTCACCACCAGCTGCCACTGGCCGCGCGCCAGGTCTTCGATCTTCCAGCGCGCGCGCAGCTTCAGGCTGCCGCGGCCGCTGCGGTAGGCGGCCTGGATGTCCTCGGCCGGGCTGATGAGCTGGCCGCCGCCGGGATAGTCGGGGCCGGGGATGTGGGTGAACAGCTCCGCGTCGCTGAGCTTCTCGTTCTTCAAGAGCGCCACCGCGGCGCCGGCCACCTCGCGCAGATTGTGGCTGGGCACCTCGGTGGCCAGGCCCACGGCGATGCCGCTGGCGCCGTTCAGCAGCACGAAGGGCAGGCGCGCCGGCAGCTGCTTGGGCTCCTGCGTCGAGCCGTCGTAATTGGGCACGAAGTCCACCGTGCCCTCGTCGATCTCGTCCAACAGCAAGCGGGTGATGGGGGCCAGCCGCGCTTCCGTGTAGCGCATCGCCGCGGCACCGTCGCCATCGCGGCTGCCGAAATTGCCCTGGCCGTCGATGAGCGGATAGCGCTGGCTGAAGTCCTGCGCCATGCGCACCAGGGCGTCGTAGGCGGCCTGGTCGCCATGGGGGTGGAAGCGGCCCAGCACATCGCCCACCACGCGCGCGCTCTTCACCGCCTTGGGGCCGGCCGCGGTGGTGAAGGCCAGGCCCATGCGCTCCATCGAATAGAGGATGCGGCGCTGCACCGGCTTCTGCCCGTCGCAGACATCCGGCAGGGCGCGGCCCTTCACCACCGAGAGCGCGTACTCCAGATAGGCGCGCTCGGCGTAATGGGCCAGGCTCAGCGCGTCGCCACCGTCCGCGCCACCGCCATCGCGGGGCGCAGCGGGCTTGGGATCTTCAAAATCGAATGCGTTCTGGTTCATCTGTCTTGTCGTCTACTGCTCGACGCCCCGGCACAGGGCCGCGGCGCCATGGATCTTCATCGGGTGGCTCACGAGCCCTCTTCGCCCAGCGCCAGGCGGGCCTGGTACTCGCGGTCCAGCATGGACATCACGATCAGGCTGTCGTAGCCGTCCGCGCCCTCGATGCTGACGCGCACGCTTTCGCGCAAACGGCCCTCCTCCACGAAACCCTCGCTGGCATAGAGCTGCAGCGCGCGCGTGTTGAGCGCCTTCACATCCAGCCAGAAGCGGTGCGCATGCAGCTGCGTGAAGGCCAGCTTCTTGAGCAAGCGCACGCAGGCACGCCCCAGGCCGCGGCCCTTGGGCTGCAGCACGATGCGCTTGAGCTCCACCGAGCCATGCGGATTGCGGCAGCCCTGCAGGATCACGAAGCCGACGCGCTCGCCCGCGTCGCCCAGTTCGACGATGAAGTGGCGGCAGTCAGGAAAGCGGATCGCGCCCTCGTGCTGGGTGCGCTCCCAGGGCGTGATGAAGGGGCGGTTGCTGCCGTCCTGCTCGACCGAGACCACGAAGTCCAGATCGGACAGCATGCTGGGGCGCAGATGCACGCGCGGCTTGGCGATTTCTTCTTTTTCGCTCATGCCGACGCACCTTGTTCCTCGAAGCCGCGCAGCACCGCCACCACGTTGTGGCCGATCGCCGCGGTGGCATAGCCGCCCTCCTGCAGGAACAGGGTGGGCAGTTGCAGGCTGCGCAGGGCCTGGCCGATGCGGCGGAACTCGGGCTGATCGAGCTTGAAATGCGAGATCGGGTCACCCGCATAGGTGTCCACGCCCAGCGAGACGATCAGCAGCTCGGGCGCATAGGCATTCAGCGCCACCAGGGCCCGCTCGAAGGCCTCGAACCATTGCTCGTTGCTGGCACCGGCCGGCAGCGGGTAGTTGGCATTGCAGCCCAGGCCCGCGCCGGCGCCGGTCTCGTCGGCATGGCCAAGGAAGAAGGGGTATTCGGTCTGCGGATCGCCATGGATGCTGGCGTAGAAGACATCACCGCGCCCATAAAAGATCGCCTGCGTGCCATTGCCATGGTGGTAGTCCACGTCCAGGATGGCGACGCGCTGCTTGCCGGCAGCGCGCGCCGCCTGCGCCGCCACCGCCGCGTTGTTGACGAAGCAGTAGCCGCCAAAGAAATCTGCGCCGGCATGGTGGCCGGGCGGGCGCGTCAGCGCGTAGGCGCTGCGCGCGCCGGCCAGCACCAGGTCCAGCGCGGTGAGCGTGGTCTGCGCGCCCCAGTAGGCAGCTTCCCAGGAACCCGCGGTCAGCGGCGTGCCGCTGTCCATCGAATAAAGGCCCATGCGGGCGGCAAAGCTGGCGGGCACCACATCGCTGCGCAGGCTGCGGACGGGCCAGACGGCCGGGAAGGCATCGCCCTCCCCGCCCAGTTGCTGCCACTCGGCCCAGGCGCCGCGCACAAAGCGCAGGTAGGCCGGGCTGTGCACCGCCTCCAGCGGGCCCAGGCCATGGTCCACCGGTTCGCGCACCGCGCCTAAGCCGCTGGCCTGCACGGCGGCCAGCACATAGTCGGCACGCGCCGGCACCTCGAAGGCGGGCACCAGGCGGCCGCGGAAGAACTCGTGCGTGGCGGCGTGCAGGCCGTGGTGCTGGTTGTAGACGGTGTCCATCAGACGTCCACTTCAACGCTGTCGCCGTGCAACTCCATCAGCTCGCGGCGCGAGGCGGCCTCGCCCTTGCCCATCAGCTTGTTGAAGGATTCCTCGGTCTGCAGCAGATCGAAATCGCCATAGGCGATGGGCATCAGGCGGCGCGTCTCGGGGTTCAGCGTGGTGTCCCAGAGCTGCTCGGCGCTCATCTCACCCAAGCCCTTGAAGCGGCTGATGGTCCAGCTGTTCTCGCGCGCGCCTTCCTTGCGCAGCTTGTCCAGCGTGGCGATGAGTTCGCCCTCGTCCAGGGCGTAGATCTTGGCGGCCGGTTTCTTGCCGCGCGCCGGCGCATCGACGCGGAACAGCGGCGGCCGCGCCACATAGACATTGCCCGACTCGATCAGCTTGGGGAAGTGGCGCAGGAACAGGGTCAGCAGCAGCACCTGGATGTGCGAGCCGTCGACGTCCGCGTCCGACAGGATGCAGATCTTGCCGTAGCGCAGGCCGCTGAGGTCGGGGCTGTCGTTCTTGCCATGCGGGTCCACGCCGATCGCCACGGAGATGTCGTGGATCTCGTTGTTGGCGAACAGGCGGTCGCGCTCCACCTCCCAGGAATTCAGCACCTTGCCGCGCAGCGGCAGGATCGCCTGGGTCTCCTTGTTGCGCCCCATCTTGGCCGAGCCGCCGGCCGAGTCGCCCTCCACCAGGAAGACCTCGTTGTGCAGCACATCGCGGCTCTCGCAGTCGGTGAGCTTGCCGGGCAGCACGGCCACGCCCGAGCCCTTGCGCTTTTCCACCTTCTGGCTGGCGCGCTGGCGCGTCTGCGCCTGCTTGATCACCAGCTCGGCCAGCTTCTTGCCATGCTCCACATGCTGGTTGAGCCACAGCTCCAGGCCGGGCTTCACATAGGTGGAGACCAGGCGCAGCGCGTCGCGCGAGTTCAGGCGCTCCTTGGTCTGGCCCTGGAACTGCGGGTCCAGCACCTTGGCCGAGAGCACGAAGGAGGCACGCGAGAACACATCGTCGGGCATCAGCTTGACGCCCTTGGGCAGCAGGCTGTGCATCTCGATGAAGCCCTTGATGGCGCCGAACAGGCCGTCCTTCAGGCCCGACTCGTGCGTGCCGCCCGCCACCGTGGGGATCAGGTTCACATAGCTCTCGCGCATCGGCGCGCCGTCTTCGGTGAAGGCCACGCACCAGCCGGCGCCCTCGCCCTCGGCGAAGTTCTCGCTTTCGGCCGAGGTGGCGTACTGCTCGCCCTCGAACAGCGGGATCAGCGGGTCGGCATTGAGCGTCTGCATCAGGTAGTCGCGCAACCCGCCCTTGTAGGACCAGGTCTGCAGCTCGCCGCTCTTCTCGTTTTTCAGCGTCACGATCACGCCGGGCATCAGCACCGCCTTGGAGCGCAGCAGATGCACCAGCTCGCCGCGGGGCAGCTCGGCGCTCTCGAAATACTTGGCATCGGGCCAGACGCGCACCGTCGTGCCCTGCTTGCGGTCGCCGCTGGCACAGGGGCGGGTGCTCACCGGCTCCACCACATCGCCGGCCTCGAAGGCCAGGCTGGCCACCTGCTTGTCGCGCCAGACCTGCACCTCCAGGCGCTTGGCCAGGGCATTGGTGACGCTCACGCCGACGCCATGCAGGCCGCCCGAGAAGCTGTAGGCACCGCCCGAACCCTTGTCGAACTTGCCGCCGGCATGCAGGCGGGTGAAGACGATTTCCACCACCGGCACGCCCTCCTCGGGGTGCAGGCCGAAGGGAATGCCGCGGCCGTCGTCGGCCACCGAGATCGAGCCGTCAAGATGCTGGATCACATCGATGCGCTTGCCAAAGCCGGCCAGGGCCTCGTCGGCGGCGTTGTCGATCACTTCCTGGATGGTGTGCAGGGGATTGTCGGTGCGGGTGTACATGCCCGGCCGCTGCTTGACGGGCTCCAGGCCCTTGAGCACGCGGATCGAGGCTTCGCCATAGCTGGACGGCGTGGGTGATGCGGAAGGTTTCGTTGCCATGGCGCGGATTGTAGGGAGGCTGTGGCTCGGCTTCGGCGCGCCGAAAGGGGCGTAGCATGCGCGGCTGATTTCTGCTGCGCCAACACGATGCGTCTTCTATTTCTCGCGCTGTGCGCCCTGGGCCTCGGCAATGCCCTGGCGCAAACCAGCCCGCCGCCCTTCAAGGCCAGCCCGGCCATGAGCATGGAGCTGCGCGACGCCCAGTGGTTCGACGGCAGCGAGTTCCGCCGCGGCAGCCTCTATGTGGAAGACGGCCGCTTCGTGGCCGCGAAGCCCAAGCGCGTGAACCGCCGCATGGAACTCAAGGGCCAGTACCTGATCTCCCCGCTGGGCGAGGCGCACAACCACAATCTGCAGAACGAATGGGGCTACGGCCAGTTTGCGCGCAGCTATCTGCAGGACGGCGTGTTCTACGCCGCCATGCTGTGCGGCGACCCGGCCGGCGTGGCGCCGGTGCGCAAGCTGGCCGGCGGCGCCGATGCGCCCGACGTGGCCTTCGTCACCGCCTGCATCACCTCCTCCGACGGCCACCCGCTGGAGATGCTGCTGCGCCCCGCCAGCGAGGGCCAGCCCGCCGTGACCCTGGCCGATGTGGCCGACAAGGCGGTGCTGGTGATGGACAGCCCGGCCCAGGTGCGCGAGAAATGGCCGCTGGTGCAGGCGCGCAAGAGTGAGCTGATCAAGCTGGTGCTCAGCTACCACGAGCGCGAAGACCTGCGCGGCCGCCCCGAGCTGATGGGCAAGCTGGGCCTGCGGGCCGAGGTGGCGGCCGAGATCGTGCGCATGGCGCACGCTTCGGGCCAGCGCGTGGCCGCCCATGTCGACAGTGCCGCCGATTTCGAGGCCGCGGTGCGCGCCGGTGTCGACCAGATCGCCCACCTGCCCGGCTATTTCCCGCATCACGGCGATGCGCCCGAAAGCTATTTGCTGAGCCCGGCCAGCATCGAGCTGGCGGCGCAGCGCAAGATCGCGGTGATCACCACCACCGCCGCCACCGGCCTCTTCAAGGCCGATGCCGATTTGCAGGCGCGCATTCGCGAAGTGCAAAAACGCAATCTGCAAATGCTCCGGGACGCCGGCGTGCCCCTGTTGCTGGGCTCGGATGTATTCACCGGCACGGCCCTGGCGGAGTTCCGCAGCCTCGCCGCCCTGGGCGTGCTGAGCCCCGCCGAGCTGCTGCGCATCGCCACCCAGGACACGCCCAGGGCGATCTTTCCCAAGCGCCGCCTGGGCTGTTTCGAGCCCGGCTGCGACGCGAGTTTCCTGGTGCTGGCGGGCCATCCGCTGCAGGACCCGGCCGCCGTGGAGCAGCCGCTGCTGCGCGTCAAGCAGGGCCGCATCCTGACCCTGATGGACGATGTGGCGAGCACGGCGGGCGGCACGGCCGACACCGCAGCAAGCAAGAAAAGCCCTGTCAAGAGTGGGAAGAAGGGCAAGGCCAGCGGCAAGCCCGCCAGCAAGCCCACGGCCAGGCCGGCTGTCAAGGTCGCGTCAGCGCGCAAACGCTGAACTCGCTACATTGCGCCGATGACTGCCCATACCGCCCTCCCCCAACGC